>NBMY01000142.1 GCA_002212985.1 Sphingobacteriales bacterium TSM_CSS | reverse complement strand
TGCCATCGTAATCTATCAGCGCAAGGCTGCCATTGGGGCGTACCAAAATGTTGTCGTGTTTCAGGTCGCCGTGTGCAAAATCCTGCTCCAACAGCCACTGTGCCATTGCTATAAAATTATCGGCCAATTGTTGCAAGGCCGCTTTGTTGTTGCTTGTTGCCGCATCGCGCACTGCCTCGCCCAGCGTTTTTCCTTCTATCCACTCCATCAGCACCACATCGTACCAGGTAGTTTCTGCGCTGTTTACCCATAACTCTTCCGGCAGGTAGCGGTAGTGTACAATATAGCCGCTCTCTACCGTTTGCAGCCGACCCGCTATGGCTTCCATGCGCTGCTGTTTGTCGGGCACATACTTTGTAAAGCATTTCAAAGCGCGATAACTGCCATCGGTATGCTGCATCTTAAATACACAGCCAAACGCACCCGCTATCAACTGCGGTTCGCCGTTGTACATTATGGGTTTCAGGCTTTTCTCGTCTTTAAAAAAGCGGGTATTTTGAACGGCTTGCGCATATTGCAATAAGAGCGGCAATGGCATGTCTAAGGCAATGAGTAAGATTATGAAAAAAGCGAACAGGTTTTAAACAAACGAAGCAATTTTTCATTCAGGTATGGGCGTTGGCGGGAAACAAGGGGTTTCTATGGCTATTAAGGTGTAGTCATCTTCTTCTACCAAACCTTGTTCGCAGTATTGGTGTAGCAAATTTTTAAAATCATCTGTTTCGGGCTGCCCGGCAACATTGAGGGAGTTGAGCAGTAAAGAAAGCCATTCTATAAAGGTGCGGGGCAAATTTGCGCGGCGGTGGGCAGCTATCAGTTGCGCTTGTATGCCTCCGGCAGTTTCGGCAGCCCGAAGTTGCGCTGCGCTATTTTCGTCATCGGGGCTTTCCAGCAAATAGCGTATCAGTATCAGTTGCGCCAATGCATCGGTGGCCAGCAATATCTGTTCATTTTCGGGTTTAAATACATGGCAATGGCAATGATTTAGTTGAAAAGGATAAGCTCCGTTCCAGTTTAGCAGTTGGGTTTTATGCGAAAAACTGCTTAATGCGGGCAAATGTGGCGGCATTATCAATCGTTGTTTTCCTAATTGATAGCGCATCATGGGGCTGTCGCCATACATGAGGCAAAAACAGGCGGAAGTTTCGTTCATGTCTTCGGGCAGCCAAAGGGCTGTAAGCGTTGCTGCCGACCCTTCCAGTAAAAACTTGTTCCAGGTATGTTCGTGTTGCTGTGCCTCTATTTTGTGTGTTTTGAAAAAATTAACAGACAAAGGCATGAACCAGCTTTTTATGGCTTCACCATTTTCAAACGGCAAATCGGGCAAGCCCTCCAACAGGGTTTGCGCCCATTTACCCACAAAAACACCCATTCCTCCGGCGCCATCGGCTATGCCCGTTACCATTGTGCCGTGTTCAAATGAAGCGGGCAGCCGATGGGCATCTTCTCTTTGCGTTTCATTAGGTTTAACCGCAGCCCCCCACTTAATTTTATACGCCGCCATGTTTAGTAAGATGAGCCGATGGTGATAAACTGTACCAGCAACGACCCATCTGCATTAAAGGTCATGCCTTTATAATTGGCTCCCGAAACCGTTTTTTTAGCCTGTTCAATTTCTACGCGGTATTTTTCGGGCATTACACTCGACATGTCAAACAAGAGATGGGCGTAGTTATTTTGGGGCAATTCTGCTTTATCTGAAGGAAATATAACACTGGCGCCGGCGGCTGAAGATAAATTGCAATTCAGAAAAAGCACCTTTCCATCGTTGGTGCGAAGTTGTTTCAGTTTTTCGGCAGCTTCAAGCAGTTGCGGTGGTTTGGCATCGGTTGCTTCGCCGTCTGTAATGTTAATAACCACAGGCGGGTAAGAAGAAGGGTGGGAACCAATCCATTGGTTTATTAAATCCGTTGCCAAACGTATGGCGCTCAACATAGGCGTGTTTCCCGAAGAAACGGGGTTGAACCACGATTTTACCTGCCTCGTTTCTTCTTCAAACGACCCATCGGGAAAAACGACTTTATGTGAAATGGTTGTTTTATTGGCATGTTCGCCCAATTCTTCGGTGGTTACCCATGTTTTACCCGATAGCTTGCCTGTCCATGCCATAGAAGCCGTGCCCTCTTTTCCATAGCCAATAATGGCAAAATCAATATAGTTGCGCAGTTCTTTGTCTTTGGTTGATTTTTTTAACAACTCATCTAAAGCGGTATTGATGATAAGGGCTGCGGCATGGGCTTTGTTCATGGTTACGCCATTAATTACCAAACTGCCTCCGCTCATAGACCCCGATTGGTCTATTAAAAACACTAAGGCGGTGGGTTGGTCGCGCCGAATTTTGGCACTGTAACTCCCCTCTGATTGTTGCAAAATTTTATTGCCAGTTTGTATCAGGGTGTTCACCTGTTGGATAATATGACTGCCCGGTGTGGGCACTACAGGGTGTTGGCTCATGGTGTTTGTTGTTTTTTGAGGTGTTTTAATTTTGTTTCTAACTGTTGTTTGGCTTTAGCGAAGTAGTTATCCCAATCGGCGCCAATTTGTACAATCAATTCATATGCGTCGGAGTTCCTGAGTTGGGCAATTTCTTCTAACAGGTTGTCAAGGGCTTTTTTCAGGTGCGCAATACGGGCGCGCAGTTGTTCTTTTTGCATACCCTTGCTATCGGCAGCAGAGAAAGGTTTGCCGTTTTCGAGGTAGTCTAAAATTTGCTGTACCCGCGCTATATCTTTGGCTTCGTTGGCATTATTGAGTTCTTTAAAAATTTGCTCTGCTTCGGGTTTCATAGCTTCCTCTTGTACGGTATCGGGGTGGCATAGTTTTACGGCTTTTTTATACAGGGTTTTCAGTAGGTTTTCGTCATCGGAACTAAGGTTGGGGGTGTGTTTTTGTTTTTCGCGGGCAAAATCATATTCGTTGAAAAACTCTTTAAACTGGTTTTTCAGTTCTTCGTAGGCGTTTTGTTTGGCTTCGTCATCGGGCGCTTGTTCTGCCGCCTGTTCTGCCTGTAGTTTTTGCAGTTCCAAAATTTCCAGTACCAAATGCCCCAGTTCTAAGTGGTAGCGTTGGTTGAAGGCGGAAATAAGGGCTTCTACTTCCGTTTTTTCATCGCGCAGGGCGTTTAGCTGCACTTCCAGCGCTTTTAGTTCAAATTTCAGTTCTTCCTGTTCGTGGTCTTCGTACACGGCAAGGGCAATGAGGTTTTGCAGCCATTTTCCAATGAGGGCAACCGCCTCCTGATGGTTGTTTTGGCGTAGGCAGTCTTCAATTTTGAGCCATTCCTGGGGTATGTCGGTAAGCAGGTGGGCGGTTTTTTGGCGCTGCTGCAAAATATCATCGGCATCGGCAAGGGCAAGGGCGTTGCGCAGCATTTCGAGGCGTTTGCTCAAAGCCCCTAAATTGGGGCTGCCGCCTGAAGCCTTGCCACCATATTTCTGTTTCAAGCGGTTGAAATTGCGTACATAGTCGGCAGCAAAATCAAGGTCATCGCTCACAATTACAATGTTTTCGTCGTTTTGCTGCGCCTGAAAAGTCCAGTTATAAGAGCCGGTAATAACGGTATGCGCATCTATAATGCAAAACTTATTGTGCATACGGTTGCGCTCGCCGGGGCTTACCAACAGCACCTCGGCACCGGTTTGCCGCAGGCGTTCCAGGTCTATGTTGCGGGCATTGTTGTTAATATCGTCGTTTAGCAGCAACAACTCTACTTTAACACCGTCATTGGCTCTCCGGCAAAGCTGCTCATACAAGTTTTGGTCGGTAAGCCAGGCCATGGCAAGGCGTATGTAGTGCGTAGCGCCTTGTATTTCTGCGCCTATATGGTGTTGTATATTGTCGAAAATAGCGCGTATCTGGCTCATAGGCAGGGTTTTTGCAAAGATAACTGTTTTTTGTTTTAAATAGAATTGGAGGGTTCAATTCAATTCACTACAGAAAGGTTACCTGTGCGGACACTGGCAACGGCAAATTTACCCCCTAAATGAGGCTGTCTAAAAAGTCCGATTCTGTGTCAAAACAGTATTCGCCGTAATTCAAAATATATTCACTTTCAAATATCTAAACGGTGTAATTTATTTTAATTTATTCAAAACATACCCTTTTTAGACAGCCTCACTTAAATAAGCCAACCTGCATTCCTTCTCCACCATTGCACCGTTGCCTGTGTCTCCACAGGCAACTACTCCGCTATTGATAGGGATAGTAAATAATTTTATTTGCATGTCGTTGTGGTTTATATGACTGTTATGTTTATTGACAATTTTTAAAAAATTGGCCGCTTCGCGGCTTTAACTATACTGTACCCCACTATCGGAAAAAACTACTAACTTGCATAGCCGCCGCTACCGCTTGGCGGCTTTATTGCAAGTTAGCCGCTTTTTCCTCTCTTTTTTAGCTTAAAGGAAAGACCGAATAGGCTAACCGTTATAACTGCGGGACGAAAGCGAGGCGGAAGCCGTAGTAGTTGTCGCGGTAGTCGGGGGCGTTGCTGTTGCGGCACGCCACCCGGCAGCCCTGCGGAAGGCTGCCCCAACTGCCACCGCGCAAAACACGAAACGAACCGCCTGCCGCGCCGCGGGGGTTGGCTTGCGGGCTGTTTTGGTAGTTACCATACCAATCCCAACACCACTCCCATACATTGCCGCTCATGTTATACAAACCCAACCCATTCGGCTTAAAACTATCAACCCCAACTGTTTTTTCTCTATATTCCCCAACCTCAGAATATGGTTGCTTATAACTTGCACTCCCATCGAAATTAGCCTCCGTAGCACGCAAGATGTTTTGCCCGTTGCCAAAACGCACCTTCTTACCCCCTTCCCGCGCTGCATATTCCCACTCCGCCTCCGTAGGCAAACGGTAGCCGTTGGCATTCCAATTGGGCGTTACTATCCATTTTTCATCCCAATCTCCATTCTTGTTATTCGGGTCTTGGCGGGTTTTGTCTATGGTATAGACCGGCGTTAACCCCTGTTGCCTACTCAGCCAGTTGCAGTATTCTACCGCATCGTACCAACTTACAGATATTACCGGCTGCTTGCCCCTGCCCCAACCTGCATCACCGGGTTTTGCCCTGCCAGTGGCAACACAAAAAGCATCGTACTCCTCAAACGTTACGCAATACGCGCTCATGTAAAAATCATCCACCGTTACAGGGTGTACCGGTTTCTCACTGTCATATCCTTCACCAAACACATCGCCCATCTCAAAACTGCCGCCTTTTATGTATTTCATGTGGGCGGGTAGTGCAGGGCGCAATTGCAGCGTTTGCAGGTGGTTTT
>NBMY01000094.1 GCA_002212985.1 Sphingobacteriales bacterium TSM_CSS | reverse complement strand
AGGTTGCAGGTTTCAACAAACGTGCAGTTGTTAGGTTGGGCTTTTACCCCCCCCCCATATACAAAATAAACTAATACATAGCGGCGCAAGCAAGGCGCGCAAACTTACCGCGTTTAATCTGTTTTTGTTCATAGTGGCATAATTTTGTGGTTTAGAAAAAAAAACGAATAATTTTCAATTTCGGTTGGCAGTAAAGCTAATAATTTTGCAACAGAAAAAAAGAAAAAAGTAATAACTGGTCGGTTTTGGTGCAAAACCGGTCGAAATTTGTGCAAAATTGGTTTTTGGGGGGAGAGAATTAATTGAGGTGTTTTACTCATCTTGGAGCTGAAAAAATTTGTTTAACATACAGACAACAACCATTTTTAACCAAATTTCATTTTCCAAAGCATGAAAAAAGCCAAGTTTTTACTGCCGCTTTTGCTGGCAGCATTGTGTATGCCGTTGGGCGCGCAACCGGGCAGCGCCCTTAACCTTATGTTGGAGCCTGTAACCATTGCCGGTTTACCCGGCCTGCAATCTTTTGCCTATGGGCAATACAACGGCAAGTGGCTGCTTATAGGCGGCCGTACAGACGGGCTGCACCGCCGGCAACCGTGGGCTTCATTTGATATAGAGGGGCATAATACCCAACTGTATGTGGTAGATCCGGTTGCACAACAAACATGGGCGGCAACGCTTGCCACGCTTCCACAGCCATTACAGGAGCAACTAAGCGCTACCAATATGGAGTTTTACCAAACCGGAAACATGCTCTACCTCGTTGGCGGTTATGGCTACAGCCCCACCGCCGATGACCATGTTACCTACCCCTACCTTACCGCGGTTCATGTAGAGCAGGTGATGAATGCCATTATAAACAATACGCCTATTGCACCGCATTTCAGGCAAATTACCCACGCCAATTTTGCCGTAACCGGCGGCCGCCTCGAAAAACTCTACAACACGTACTATCTGGTGGGCGGACAACAGTTTGACGGGCGCTACAACCCCATGAACGGTCCCAGTTTTACCCAGCAATATACCAACCAAATTAGGCGCTTTACCATTGCCGATAACGGAACCACGCTTACCGTTAACCACCTGCCGCCAATGACCGATGCCGAAAACCTGCACCGCCGCGATTATAACCTGCTGCCACAGGTTTTTCCCGATGGCAGATTGGGAATAACGGCTTTTTCGGGTGTGTTTCAGCAAACGCAGGATTTGCCCTACCTCAACTGCGTCAATATCGACACATCGGGGTACGTGGTAAATAACGAGTTTTCGCAATACCTCAACCATTACCATTGCGCCACCTTAGCCTTGTATGATAGTTTGCAAAACCAAATGCACAACCTGTTTTTTGGCGGCATAGCCCAATACACCATGGATAACACCGGCGCATTGCTGCAAGATGCCAATGTGCCGTTTGTGTCAACCATTGCCCGCGTTACCCGAAATGCGGCAGGCGAAATGGCAGAATATAAATTGCCGGTTGAAATGCCCGGATTGCTGGGTGCCGGCGCCGAACTTATTAAACCCGAAACGCTGCCCGAATACGACAACCATGTGGTGAAGCTGCACCTGCTGCCTGCCGATACCGTTTTGCTGGGCTATATTGTGGGCGGCATACATAGCTCGGCGCCCAACATTTTCTGGTCAAATGAGGGTACAGAAAGCGCGGCGGCGGCTCAAATTTTAAAAGTGTATGCCGTTTTAGAAAGTCCAACCGCCGTTCATACCCTTAACCCGCAATCGGTAAACGGGTTGCAATGCCAAGTGTACCCCAACCCATCGGAAGGGGAGTTTAGCATTACTTTTGAGAACGAAAAAACCTGTAACCTAAGCCTTGCTGTTTACGGAACCGATGGCGCTGTGCTGATAGAAGAAAATTTTCCGAAACTGCAGGCCGGCAAACACCTGTTGCAGTACAATATGCCCGAAAGCACCCGCGGCATGGTAATATTGCAACTCAAATGCAACGGACAAACCTACACCCAAAAAGTGCTTATTGAAGAATAACCCTGCACTGCAACGGCGTTTTTGCTTTAAAATAGTGTTGTGCCCGCTTTGTTTTTTATGAGGCACCCGTTTTAAGTTTACTGCAAACCTATTAAATTTGAACACAATGGGAGAAATTGTCAACGCATTTAACACCGCCGATGCCCTTGGAACATCAGATGCCACAGCTATAGCCGAGTCAATTGCAAATGAAAAAATATCGGCGGCAGAAGTTGTTGAAGCGGCTATTTTGCGTGCTGAACGGGTAAATCCTGCATTGAATGCCATTGTTTTAAAAACTTATGAAGATGCCCGGAATTACTCAAAATCGGTAAGAAAGGGCGCTTTTTATGGGGTGCCTGCCTTTATAAAAGATAACGACAACCTTGCCGGCTACCCCACCCAAATGGGAACCGGTGTTTTTAGGGCAAAACCGGCAAAACACAACAGTAAGTTTGTAAATCAGTTTTTATCTACCGGGTTAATTTGCATAGGTAAAAGCGCCATGCCCGAATTTGGCTTTTTGTGCAGCACCGAAAATGAAAAATGGGGAATTACCAGAAATCCGTGGAATACAGATTACACCACCGGCGGGTCTTCCTCGGGTTCTGCCGCATTGGTGGCCAGCGGGGTAGTGCCTGTTGCATCGGCAAATGATGGTGCCGGCTCCATACGCATTCCGGCAGCTATTTGCGGGTTGGTGGGGCTAAAACCTTCAAGACACCGGTTGTATGGCATACAGGGCGGCGAGGCGCTGCCGGTACAGTTGGTACACCAGGGGGTGCTTACCCGAACCGTAAGAGATACCGCCTTGTTTTATGCCGAGGCCGAAAAGTACCACAGCTACCCGCGTCTGCCAAAAATGGGGCATGTAAAACATGCCGGAAAACAACGTTTGCGCATTGCATTTATTGAAAACTATCCCGAAGGAGCTATAGGAAACCGCGACAAAGATACCCAACGAACACAGGAAGAAACGGCAAAACTGCTGGAATTGCTGGGGCATAGGGTAGAACAGATGCAGTTTCCGGTTGATATTGATCGCATGGTAAGTCATTTTCTGAATATCTATGCTTTTCATTCTTATATGCTCACACATTGGTCAACATTTATTCTAAATGCCAAAGTTGACCGCAGCCAATTGGAACCCTTTACAGAGGGATTAAGAAAACGCTTCAGGGCTAATGCGCTTGAATTTCCTGCTACATTGGCGGCCATGAAAAAATTGAAGGCTTTGGCCGCCGGGCTGCATAAAAACTATGATATAATTATGACGCCGGTTTTAGCACATAAAACGCCTAAAATCGGCTATTTTTCACCCGAGTTGAGTTATGAAGAAGTGTGCAGCAGAGCCGTAATGTTCTCTATATATTGCGGGCTGCATAATGTTACCGGAGTTCCGGCCATTTCGCTGCCATTGGGCACAGATGGTAATGGAATGCCAATGGGTGTTCAGTTTTCAAGCACTTACGGAAATGATAAACTGTTGCTGGAATTGGCTTACGAACTGGAGGAGGCAAAACCATGGAAGTTTATTTATGAAATGTAAAACAAAACGGCAGACGGCATTTTTTGCAAAATACCGTCTGCCGCAATAATGCATTGTTTTTTCAATAATTGTGCGCTATATATTAATGCGGTTACCCACCCAAACAAAGCGCTTGTTAATAAAGAGTGCATCGGTAAAAGAGGCGTTGCCGGCAAGAAGATTCGTAAAACAACCGGAAATTGCGCCACTTCAACAACAGTACGCTAATGCACTACTACCACCTTTACATACCCCGATGTGCCGCCTGCCGACTGCTGCCACCGGCAAAGATAAATGCCAGCCGGTAAATGTGCTACCGATATGGTTTTGCCTACTTCGCCCGCCGCAAGGGTGGTTTCAAGCACGGTTTGGCCGGTGAGGGTGAGTAAGCTTACCCCTAAATCCCCTAAAGGGGACTTTGAAACCCATTGTAGGGTAAGGATGTTTTGGGCGGGGTTGGGGTAAACTGCCACCTCAAAAGGCGGGGAATTTTGGGGAGCAATACCTACCGTGCCGCCTGCGCCTTGTGTATCTATAAGTGCCTGCACTACCGAAGTATCTGTGCAAACTATGGCGGTAAGGGTAACGGGGTAGGCGCCGGGGGCAGGAAAATAGTGGTAAACTTCGGTAAAGGATTCTGTGGTAAAGGTGTTGGGCGGAGTGCCATCGCCCCAATCCCAAACGTAGTAGCCGCCGTCTATGCTGTCGGCATATACATACAGGCTTTGGTTGGTGAACTTCATGAGGTTGGGCGTAGGCTGCGGCTCGTAACTGAAAGCCGCCGCAGGTTGCGTAAGTAAACCCATGCAGTTGGTATGCACCAACCAAACACTGGCGCCATCGGTGGTATCTTGCCGGCCGGTTACAATAAAACCGCCATCTTGGGCAAGTATAATATCGTAACCGTAATCGTTATGCGCCGGTACACCGTACCTGCGCCACCAACGCAGGTTGCCATTTGCAGAAAGTTTGAATATTGCCATGTCGGTGCGAAAATCATCTGGTGGGTAGTAGCAATTGGTAAATACCAGATTACTGTTGGGCATTTCTACTACATTACTAATGCCGCAACCATATTCGGGATAGGTTACCTGCCATAAAATAGTACCGGAAGGAGAGAATTTGATTATTCTCTGCGTATCACCATTATAGCCTGATGCAGCTATTGCCAATAAATTGTTATCAGATAATTTGGTTAATGTGGTGGTTCCATGAATGGGGGGTCTAAATTATAGATACTATCCCACTGCATAAAACCTTGTTCGTCAACTTTGGCAAGTATTAAATCACTAGCCTGCTCGCCTGCTAAAAGAACCAAATTGGCAACACCCCAAAGATAGTAGCCCCCATTATTGGCCGGAACTATACTGCTAAATATATTGCTATACGTATAATTGTCATAAATGCGCTCCCATTCTGTTTGCCCGTTTTGGTTGAGTTTAACAAGGTAAAATTTCCAATAATATGGAAACACCCATTCGTTTATTTTGTGTCCGGCAAGCAGGTAGCCTCCGTCGGGGGTGCGTATGAGGTCGTAAATAAGGGAAGGCATGGTATCGGCGGGTGCGCCGGTGTAATCAAATTGCAGTTGGTTGCCGTTTTCATCTACCTGTAGCAAAAAACCGTGGTAGGAGTATTCATCGGCAATATCTTGGTATATATACCCACTAATGGCATAGCCATATTCTGTGGGCAATAAACTGCCAAAGTAGCTGTCGCCAAACTCAGGAAATTTGTGCAATAACAACGTATCGCCATACTTGTTGGTTTTAAGAAAGAAACTTTCCCATCCTCCAATAGTATTAACGTAATAACCGCCAACTACAATTAAATTGCCATCAACATCCTCTCTTACT
>NBMY01000011.1 GCA_002212985.1 Sphingobacteriales bacterium TSM_CSS | reverse complement strand
CATCTAAACCCGGGCATTGCAGCAGGGCTTCTTCACAGGCAACTTTTCGCTGCCCGTAGGTGGCCATAGAGCCATCGGTTCTTTGCGCGGTGGTGCAGGTAAGCAGTTCAAAATCTTCGGTAATATTTTGATTGGCCGAATTTTCGAGGTTATAAACCGATGCGGTGGATATGAAAATATAGCGATTGCAATAATCTTTTACCCGATGTGCAAAAGCCTGCACCGTATCGGGAAAATAACCCGATATGTCAATTACCGCATCCCAATATTCGTTGCACGTTTGGAACAGGTCATTGGTTTCGCGGTTGCCGATAATTTTTTTGGCATCGGGAAACAAGTTTGCATTGGTTTTACCGCGGTTAAACAGCGTTACCTCATATTTGCCCGATTGCAGCAAATTTTCCGTCAGCACCCTTCCAATAAATTGGGTGCCGCCCAAAACCAGTATTTTTTTCATGTGCGCACAGCCCGGTTACAGGTAATTGGAACTGCCGTTTACCAGCGCCAGAATAAGTACAATTACAAACAGCAGGGTAGAGGCGCCTGCCAGCATTTTATTGCGGCGTTTAAAGCCAATAAAACCCAGCGGCAGGGCAATAATTACCATGGTAAGTTTAATATGAAACCAGCTGTTTACCTTCATCCAATCCATGCCATGCGAGGTAAGCATGTAAATACCGGTTATCAAAAATACCAAAGAAATTACCCCTTCCAGCGCAATGGTTTTTTTCTTGTAGCTTTCCAGCGCTTTAATTTCATCGGTAAAAAGCAGCAAGGTTTTATACAGGTAAGAAAACAAAAACAGCAGCACGGTAGCCAAATGCAGGTGCTTTACAAAATCTACGCCAAATGTTCCCATAAATGTGATGTTTGTTTTGATGCAAAACTATCATTTTACCACAACTTAATTGCCTATAATGATAAAAATTTTCGGGCAATAACGCAACTATAACCGCCAATAGTAGCAGAATAAAGGCAAATCATTACCTTTGCGGCTTTATTTATTGAACTTTATCGGCTCGTTTTTTGCTTAAAAACCTTAAACACCTTGTTTATGAGCGCTCCCGAAACCAATACCGCCCTTAATTTTATTGAAGAAATTATAGAAGAAGACCTTAAAACCGGCAAGTACAATGGCCGCGTACATACGCGGTTTCCGCCCGAACCCAACGGCTATCTGCATATAGGGCATGCAAAATCTATTTGCCTTAATTTCGGGCTATCGCAAAAATACAACGGTTTATCTAACCTGCGGTACGATGATACCAACCCGGCCACCGAAGATGTGGAATATGTTGACTCCATTCGCGATGATATTCATTGGTTGGGCTTTACCTGGGACAACCGCGAATTTTATGCCTCCGATTATTTTGAAACCTTGTACCAAAAGGCGGTTGAACTCATAAAAATGGGTAAAGCATATGTTGACCACTCAACATCAGAAGAAATGGCTGCCCAAAAAGGCACACCCACCATACCCGGCACGCCCAATGCCTACCGCAGTCGCACCGTAGATGAAAATCTCGACCTCTTTGAACGGATGCGCAACGGCGAGTTTAACGAGGGAACCTGCACCCTGCGCCTTAAAATAGACCTGGCTTCGCCCAATATGCACATGCGCGACCCGGTAGTGTATCGTATTAAAAAAGCGCCTCACCACCGCACCGGCACGCAATGGCCTATTTACCCCATGTACGATTTTGCACACTGCATTTCAGACTCTATAGAGGGCATTACCCATTCCATTTGTACGCTGGAGTTTGAAGTGCATCGCCCCCTCTACGACTGGCTGCTCATTGAATTAGGCATGTACCGTCCGCAGCAAATTGAATTTGCCCGACTTAACCTCACCTATACCATAATGAGTAAGAGAAACCTTAAAATGCTGGTAAACGAGGGCTTTGTTACCGGTTGGGATGACCCCCGAATGCCCACCATATCGGGCCTGCGCCGAAGGGGTTATACGCCCGAGTCTATACGCGAATTTGCCAAAAGGGTAGGAGTTGCCCGCCGCGAAAACATGATTGATGTAGGCCTGCTGGAGTTTTGCGTGCGCGAACATATGAACCTCATTGCCCATCGGGTAATGGCCGTTCTCGACCCGATAAAAGTGGTTATTACCAATTATCCCGAAGGGCAAACCGAAGAATTAGAAACCGAAAACAATCCCGAAAATCCCGATGCAGGCGTTCGTTGTATTCCTTTCTCGCGCGAGTTGTACATTGAACGCGATGACTTCATGGAAAACCCACCCAAAAAGTATTTCCGGCTGTTTCCCGGTGGCGAGGTTAGGCTGAAAAGCGCTTACATTATCAGGTGCGATGAGGTGGTGAAAGACCCCGATGGCAATATTGTACAACTCAACTGTACCTATTACCCCAACAGTAAAAGCGGCGAAGATACCAGCGGTATCAAGGTGAAGGGAACCTTGCATTGGGTATCGGTACCACATGCCATGAATGCCGAAGTAAGGCTGTACGACCGCCTCTTCACCGTGCCCGATGTTGGCGATATTGAAGGCGATATTCGGGATTATATTAACCCCGATTCTTTAGTGACCATTGCCAACGCCAAATTAGAGCCATCGCTTGGTAATGCTGCTCCTGAGTTGCGCTACCAGTTTATCCGAAAAGGGTATTTTTGCCTCGACAAAGATTCTGCCCCCGAAAAACTGATTTTTAATGAAACCGTAGGGCTGAAAGACTCCTGGGCAAAACAACAAGTCAAAGAAGGGTAACCCTTTACCCGGCTGCCGCCTGTTTCTTTGCTACATTTTTTTATGTGCGCAAGGCAGGCATTTGAAATGTTATACACGTAATCACATTTGTAAAACAAAACGCTCGTCGGGCTTATATTGCCGGCATTTCAACCAATTGAGTGAATTTGTTGTAGTACTTGTTCACTTTTTGCTTGTAATTGCTCACAGAACATGCCCTTCAGGCTCCCGCGTGTATCGGGTACGGCTGAGATAACCGTTTCAATTACTTCAATCGTAACGGTTCATCCATTTCCCGATTGCTCAATTTCTTATGTGGCGTTATGGGTAAGTAAAATTGCCTGAAGTAGTACGGGTTATAATTGAAGAGATTCGGGATAAAACACACCTTGCATTTTACCAGTAATTGCTTTTACGGAGGTGCGGAAAATGGTTCGGTTTTATGAATTTGTGCGAATATTTATTTATATAAAATAAAAATATGTATATGATTAAACAACTTTAAATGAACACGTAAAATAAATAACACATTTAACTATGACGCTTTAAAGGCAAGATGTAACAGCATTGTTTATCTACAATATACATACAGCCATAAAATTTTAAAATTAGCATACATAAAGTTTCTGGGCTTAAAGGCTTTAAAATGAGCAGTTTTTACAAGCAGTTCCTCGCAAAAGCGCTTTTTATTCTGTTGTATAGGTAATGTATATATCATAGCAGTAAAAAATCTTCCTAACTTTAAAAGGCGCATTGCTGCTGTTATCAACAATTCCACTCAATTATGCAAAAATTTACTAAAATGAGGAAACTATTTGGTTTAATGTTTCTGATGGGTTATTCTATTGCGCTGTATGCCCAGGCCGATAAGGTAGCCATAGAAAAAAACGAGGGCGGATTAGCACTTATAGTAAACGGGCAACCATTGATGGTAAATGGTATGAACTGGGATTATTTTCCTATTGGTACCAATTATTCATACAGTTTATGGAATCAGCCGCCCGAAACCATAAAAGAGGCGTTGGATTACGAAATGTCATTGTTAAAGAATATCGGTGTAAATACCATTCGGGTTTATACCGGTATGCCTAAAAAGTGGATTGAGTACGTTTATGATAATTATGGTATTTATACCATGCTCAACCACTCCTTTGGCCGATACGGACTTACCTTAAATGGCACATGGTTTCCGAATACCGATTATGCCGACCCTGCCGTTAAAGAGTTGTTGCTGAAAGAGATAACTGAGGTGGCAAATGAATACCGCAACACCCGTGGGTTATTGCTTTATTTGCTTGGAAACGAAAATAATTATGGTTTGTTTTGGGAAGGTGCCGAAACCGAAGATATACCCATGGAGGACAGAGCATCTACCATTAAGGCGCGGGCAATGTACAAATTGTTTAACGAGGGGGTTTTGGCCATGAAAGCTGTTGATAAAAGCCATCCGGTTGCGGTATGTAATGGCGATTTGCTTTTCTTAAACATAATAGCTGAAGAATGCAAGGATATAGATATTTTTGGTGTCAATATGTACCGGGGCGTGTCATTTACCGATGCTTTTGAACGGGTAAAAAAAGAATATGGCAAACCGGTTTTGATTACGGAGTTTGGCTCCGATGCGTTTAATGAAAAAACCAACCAGGAAGACCAGATGTGCCAAGCTTATTATTTACAAGGTAACTGGCGCGAAATATATGAAAATGCGGCCGGTGTTGGTAAGGCGGGCAATGTAATAGGCGGATTTACCTTTCAGTTTAGCGACGGTTGGTGGAAATACATACAAACCTCCAACCTGCAAGTGCATGATTCGCACGCATCATGGGCAAACGGCGGATATCAGTGCGATTATGCCGAAGGCGAAAACAACATGAACGAAGAATGGTTTGGCGTTTGCGCAAAAGGCCCTACCAATTTTAAAGGCACTTATGAATTGTATCCAAGAGCTGCCTATTATGTTTTGGAAAAGGCACACAAGTTTAACCCCCTTACAAAAGGCACAACCATTGGCGATGTGCAAAATTACTTTAACGGTATTTCACTTGCCGATGCAGTTTTAAGAGCAAAAGGCGATAAGGCCGCGCTTGAAACAGAAAAAACGAAATTACTAAGAGTTAGCAGGGTTGCGGCAGAGTTTTCTACTTTTAACACCGGCGGCAATTTAATTACAACACCCAAAGACGCCGACCCCACAAAACAGGTTTTCCCCAATGAATTGGGGTTTGACCACATGGAATCGGTTTTTATAGGTGTAGAAGCCAACCCGGCTCCCAATATGAGCGCCAATGTTGAGGTCAACGTTTTAGGTAACGTAGCCCAAAATCCAATTAACGAAATTTTTTACGAAAACAGAGGGCGGCCGGTTCTGCTAACCGGTAATAACGGTCAGGTAACTGTTGAGTCCATTAACAGGGTGCAATTGTATAAAGCAAGTTATAACTGGAATCACAAGTGGTTTGATTTAACCGGTTTTTACCGAACCGGACATTATCATTGGGGATATGAGGGCGACTTTTTCGGGCTTTACCCCGAAGCAAACTACGGACCTCAAATGGACATTTACAACGGTATTGCACCCTTTGGTTTTGAAATTGCCGGCAAAAAATCTTTGAGCGGCTTAAAAGTAGCATTCGGACCCCAACTTTGGTGGGGCGCTAACCCCGCAGTGCTGGTAAAGTACAGCAAAAGTCTGGGTAAATTTAATGTTACCGGCATTTTTCATGAAGA
>NBMY01000111.1 GCA_002212985.1 Sphingobacteriales bacterium TSM_CSS | reverse complement strand
TGGAGCACAGGTCATTGCACTGGGGCAAAATCTTACGCTCCGCTACCAATACAACGGTAGCAGCAACCTACACCTGCAAATTGTTGATTTACAAGGTAAAACCCTGTTAAATAGCAATTTGGGAAGCGGCAGCGGGCTGCACTCCTTTACCCTGCCACTGCAAAACGCTCTGGCAGGGCTGTATGTGCTTAGGCTGTATAACAACGCCGTGAGCGAAACGGTTAAATTTGTAAAATAACCCTGTTGGGGCGTTGCCCCGTACAATGTGGGTTTTTACAGGCGTTCAATTTGTGCGCCAATAGCTTGCAGGCGGCGGTCAATATGCTGGTAACCGCGGTCAATTTGGTGTATGTTGCTGATAACGCTCTTGCCCTCGGCAGACAGGGCGGCAATGAGCAGGGCAACGCCTGCCCGAATATCGGGTGAAGACATGTTAATGCCCCGAAGCGGCGAGCGCCTTTCCAACCCGATGACTACTGCACGGTGCGGGTCGCACAGAATAATTTGAGCGCCCATGTCAATGAGTTTATCCACAAAAAACAGGCGGCTTTCAAACATTTTTTGGTGTACAAGCACACTGCCTTTTGCCTGTGTGGCAGTAACTAATACCACGCTCATTAAATCGGGCGAAATACCCGGCCAGGGCGCATCGGCAATGGTAAGAATTGAGCCGTCAATAAAGCGGCCAATTTCATAGCAATCTTGCTGCGGAATAAAAATATCATCGCCCCTTATTTCGAGTTGTATGCCTAATTTTTGATGAAACAAAACCGGTATAATGCCTAATTGGTCAACGCTGGCATTTTTAATGGTAATTTCAGATTGAGTAAGGGCTGCAAGTCCTATGAAACTGCCAATTTCCAGCATATCGGGCAAAATGCGGTGCCGGCATCCGCCCAGTTTTTCCACGCCTTGCACAGTAAGCAGGTTAGAGCCTACACCGGTAATGTTTGCGCCCATGCTGTTGAGCATGTGGCAAAGCTGTTGTATGTATGGCTCGCAGGCGGCATTGTATATGGTAGTAACGCCTTGGGCCAGCACGGCTGCCATTAAAATATTGGCAGTGCCGGTTATAGAGGCTTCTTCCATTAAAATATAGGCCCCTTTCAGTTGCGGGGCAGATATGGTAAAAGCGTTTTCGGTTTCGCTGTAGTTAAATGTTGCGCCAAGCAGTTGTAAACCCAAAAAGTGCGTATCTAAACGGCGGCGGCCAATTTTATCGCCTCCCGGGCGGGGCAGATAAGCCCTTTTAAACCTTGCCAGCAAGGGCCCGATGGTGAGCACAGAGCCGCGCAGTTTACCCGTTTTAAGGCGGAACTCCTCACTGTCGAGGTAATGCAGGTCCACCTTATCGGCTTTAAAGGTGTAGGTGTCGGCATTTAAGCGATGCACTTCCACACCCATGTCTTTTAAAATTTCAATAAGCTTGTTCACATCCTGAATATCGGGAATGTTGGATATGATTACTTCTTCATCGGTAAGCAAAGCAGCACTTATTATCTGAAGCGCCTCATTTTTGGCTCCCTGGGGTATCAGCTCTCCTTTTAACCGGTTACCGCCCCAAACCACAAAGGTGTCTTTGTCTGTCATAAATATTTAAAGCAATAAAATGGGAATAAAACATTCAAACAAGCAATTCAATTTTTACCCGGTACAAAAACCGGGGCAAGTTGGTTGGCAGTGTGCCGGCCGTTTACAACAGTTTTTCGTTAGCCGAACGAAAATTTGTTTGCCGGAGCAGCATTTCCCCCCATTTTCGGGCATTACCGGAAACAAGGCTCCTACAACGATGCACAAAGTTAATGTAAAGTATGGGAAGAACAGGAATGCGGGTGGCAATTTGTTTCAGGCAGGAGGTAAAATGAAATTTACCGCCCGCCTCCATTGCCGGCCGGCCCAAGAGCAGCAACTCCCGAAAGCAGGGGCGGCTCAAAGCATGTGTTTTGCAAACCCCGGCTGTTATGGTAGCCGGTAAAGAGGGTTGGCAATGCCTGCCTGCTTATGAAAAGCTATTGTTTGTTTTTTTTGCGGTTTCCGCGTTTTTTCTTTCGGCGCTGCCCGGTTCCCAATTGTTGATTGCTGACCGGTTGCAGTTGCCTGTTTGTGCTTATTTGTATAACCTGTTTCTGTCCGCCATGGTCTATGATGTACTGTTCGGCCCAATCGGCATCTAATTGCCCGGCCGACAGAATTTTCAGGTCACTTTTAATAATATCTTCGTTCATGCTGCTTTCCCTGTTCCAGCTTTTGTGAACCAGATTCATGTAGTACACTATTATTCTGGTAAGTTCGGCTTTTTTGCGGGGCTGTTCGGTATTAATTGTTTTTTGCACCAGAGCTTCGATATTGCGGCCATAGTGCCGCAGTTTCATTTTAGAGAAGGGGTAAGGCACATGCGCCCGTTTTTGGAGTACCTGTTCATAGTTTTCGGGTACGGGGTAGGGCGAGTCCACATCTAATTGAAAGTTTGCAATGGCATGAAGTTGGTCCCAAAGTTTATGTTTAAACTCTTCAATATTTTTAAGGTTGGGGTGCAGCAGCGCCATGAGGTTTACTATGGATTTGGCCACTGCGGTGCGTTCTTTTCGGTCTTGAATTGTGAGGGCATGTTGCACCAGTTTATGAACGTTGCGCCCATACTCTTTAAACAGAATGCGATCTAACTGTGTGTTGTAATTTAAACTACTGTTTTCCATTAAAGCAATATATGTGTTTATAGATAAGGTAAAAGCGAAAAATGGGGTTAAGTTGGTGTTGGCAGGTTGGTTTATTAACGTACTACGACAAATTTTTGTTTTACCGGTTCTGCTGTACCGGCACTCTGAAGCGTTGCCCAATATACACCGGGCGGCAGGTTGCTTCCTTCAAAGGGCAGCAGTCCTTGGGCTGGAAGCCCGGTAAATTGCTGTACAGGTTGCCCGTTTATGCCATATATGGTAATTTGTACGGAGTTGCTTTGTTCCATTACAGCATACTGCAGGTATGCCATATTGCTTACGGGGTTGGGCATTATGGTCAGTTGGGTGGTTTCGGAGTTGTTTTTACTTCTGTTATAACCGGCAGCTACCCAATACCAGCCTACGGCGCTGTTGCCCAATACATCGGTAACGGTTACCACATACCACCCTTTTGCCAACCCGGTAACATTTTGAGCGGTGGAGCCGTTGCTCCAGTTAAAGGAATACGGCGGCGTGCCACCGCTTACAGTAATGCTGATGCCGCCGTTGGCAACGGCTTCGGAAGCGGTGGGCGTAATGGTATAAGCTGTAATTTGGGGCACATTTCCCGAAACAGGGTTAATACTGTTTATATAGGTAACGCTGCAGCCATTTGCATCAGTAATGGTAACGTTAATTACGGCACTGTTTCCGGTTATGAGCCGCACATAACCGCCGGGCATTTGCTGATAGTTTACATAGCCTGTATTGTTCCATGCATAAGTATAGGGCGGTGTGCCGCCGGTGGGCTGCAGGTTGTACACATGCAGGAAAGAACCCGATGTAATAACCGGCTGCAGCAGGGGTTGAATGTTTGCCTGTACCACCACCTCATCAGTTACTACGCATCCGTTAAAATCCATGGCCAAAACCGAGTAGGTACCGGGTTGGTTTACCACAATAGCCGGCGTGGTTTCGCCGGTACTCCAGTAATACACTTCAAACGCAGAACCGGCATCGAGCAACACGCCGCTGCCGTTAAAGCAGGTTTGAATGACATTTCCGAGGTTAATATCTGCAACGGGCAAAAAGGTAACAACTACCTGATCTGTAGCTACAACGGGCTGCATGGTGTTGTACGTTACCGAAACATTGTAAATACCCGATGAATTAATGGGCAGTGTTTGTGTTGTAAAGGCGGGGTTGTTGTTCCAAAGGTAGGAGGCATAACCGGCGCCGGCATCTAAGGTAAGTGGTTGGTTATCGCAGAGGGTTTGGTCGGGTCCAAGGTAAGGCGGGGTAAAGGCGGGCGAATTAAAATCGTATTCAATTCGCAACACGGTTGTTCCGCTGGCATCGGCAGCAATGGCATCGCGCCCGCCCACGGTAGCGCCTGTAACCATCAATACAAGGGCGCTGTTTTCTGTCCATCCGGCGCGGTTAACTACCTGCTGCACCATATCTTTAAGGTTGGGAGTGGTTTGAAAACTACCTGCTGTTGTCCAGGTGGCCGGTCCCCAGGAAACCGATGCAGCAGTTAAAGGGCGGTTGCTGAGATTGTTGGCGGCAGAGGTAAAGGGCTGTGCATTATCAGAATTTTCGGCTTTTATATTAACAGAGCCTATTGCCACGCTGAGTTCTTCCACCATAAAATCGAGGTAGGCATTCAGAATGCGCACACCGCGGGGTATTTGCAGGTTGGTAAAGCGTAGTCCTATATAATCACTTTCGCCCAAATCGAGGTCTATGTCGTTTAAGTCCATGCCGCTGCCAATCTGTTCGGCATCGTCAGATGGGGTAACAATTTTGGTATTAACCGGTTTTGAGTAAGTGTACACACTAAAAGGCTGCACCACCGAGCATATATTTTCGTTATCAACCGCCCTTATTCTTATTTTTTGTTCGCCGGTTGTTCCGGGTGTCCAGGTAAGGGTATAAGGCGGGGTATAATCGGTAGAGAGGAGTTGCCCGTTGGCATAAAACTGCACGTATTGCACGGTTCCGTCGGGGTCTGTGGCATTAACGGAAAAATGAATGGTGCCGCTATTGGCATAACATACACCGGGTTGGGGCGATACAACGCTTACCACCGGCCGTTGATTTGCATAAGCATCAATGGTAAGTGTGTTGCTGCCATCGGGCATAGTCCATAGCTGCAGGTTAGCGGGCGGGGTAAAAGGTGCGGCATCGGTTACGCTTGCCACCAAGCTGGCGTTGTCAACCATTATGGTTCGCACTTCTATTCGGTTTTGGTTTATAAAAAGCCATTTAAACTCGTTAAAGCTGCCACTTGCACGGGTCCATGTCCGGTTATAATTGTTGTTGCGCAGTGGCGCTCCCCAGCATCCCTCGCCAATATAAACAGTTCCTTCGCAGTCATCGCGCACAAAGCCTTCATCGTTTCCGGCGCCATAGGAGGGAACAATAGGGTAGGTATTTTTTACCACATGTGCATCGCATTCTACCACTAATTGAACTCCGTAATCATAAAACGGCACCGACCATGCATTGTATTGCGCCTCAATATTTGGTTTTACGGTGGTATGCGGGCGGGTGCATCGGTGATATTGGGCAATGCGCCATTGTGTATTGCTTTGGTGGGCTTGCAGGTCGTTTACCAGCCAGTTGCCCTGTGTACCGCCCACTACCACCTCGGTATTAAGGGTATAGAGGCGCAGCAGCCCGCCGCCAAAAGAGGTGGCAAAATACATGCCGGCGCTGGGAGTATCGAACATGTTGTAGAGAATATTGTTTTCGCTTTCGTGATTGCCTCTTGTTACCACTACGGGATACATTCTGCCATCGGGGCTAATGGTTAGTTGCCAGTCGTTCATCCATTCCTGCC
>NBMY01000012.1 GCA_002212985.1 Sphingobacteriales bacterium TSM_CSS | reverse complement strand
ATTGTTTACAACAACTACCCATTTCCGCAGGGCGTACCCGAAGCCAAAAAACAGGTAGTAGCAGCGGCGGCAGAAGCCGTACTACAAATAAGGGCAGCCGAGCAAGCCAAAGGCAACACCCTTGCCCATCTGTATGACCCCCTCACCATGCCCCTTGCCCTGCAAAAAGCCCACCAAACCTTAGACAAAGCCGTTGATAAATGCTACCGCGATGCCCCCTTTACCACCGATGCCCGCCGCATAGAGTACCTGTTTACCCTTTACGAGCAGTACACCGCCGGTTTGTTTGCCGTAGAAAAAAAGAAAAAAGGAAAAAAGTAACCCGCCTCGCCGGTAACAATGGTACTTGTACCGTTGAAACACAGCAAGGCAATACCATCATCGCTCACCGATTAATTTGCCCCTGAAGCCCCAAAGACTTAATGCGAGGTCGGGATAAGAATTTACGTTGCGGGCTTATTTTGCAATCGTTTCAGGTTGCTTATGTTGTTTTTTATCCCGAAATTATGGGTTGCAATAGTAAATAGCATCTGAAAATAAGTGTAGTAGTCAATATTTAATCTGACAATTACCTATTCCACAACTACCCCACCACACAGGCATACATTTCTTCAATAATGCGCACCACTTCGCGGCCTTCCTGCCCGTTGGTGGCAATTTGGTCTTTACCCTGCAAGGTGTCCACCACGTTTTGAATTACCTTGTCGTGGTTTGACATAGAGCCTTTGTAGGAGCCGTAATCGTTGGCGGTATTGCCGGCGGGCAGGGGCGGAATTTCAAAACCCTCTACACATTGGTATTCAATGGTGTTGAGGTACTCGCCGCCAATTTTGATGGTGCCTTTTTCGCAAAGGAGGGTAATGCTGCCCTCCATATTTTTTTGGTATGCCGAGGTGCTGAAATTAAAACTCACCAAAGCGCCTGTATGGGTTTTGAGCAAAAAAGCGCCGCAGTCTTCAAATTCGGCAAGGCCTCGGTGGGTGGCGTTTTGTATCATGCCGCTAATGCCGGTAACGGGCCCGGCAAGGTAGTAGAGAATGTCAATAAAGTGGCTGCATTGGGTAAAGAGGCAGCCGCCGTCTTTGGTTTTACTGCCACGCCACGGCGAAAGCCGGTAATATTCCTCGTTGCGGTTCCAGAAACAGGTAACCGAAATTTGCAGAATATTGCCCAGCAGCCCCTGGGTGAGCAATTTTTTAACCACTGCCACGGGCGGGTTGTATCGGTTTTGCTTTACCACAAAGAGGTGCTTTCCGGTTAGCTGTGCCGTTTCTATCATCAAGCTGCACTCCGCTACCGACATGGCCATGGGTTTTTCGCATACTACATGGCAGCCTGCAAGCAAGGCATTGGTGGTCATGGGGGCGTGCAGGTAGTTGGGCGTACAAATATTAACCACCTCTAAGCCCGGGTGTTGCAACAACTGTTGGTAGTTGGGGTAAAAAACCGCATCGGGACAAATGTTTTGAACGGCGGCTTTTGTATGCGGGTTTGTATCGCAAACGGCGGTTAGTGTAGCGCCGGCATTTTGCACTATGTGCCGGGCGTGCCGCAACCCTATATTTCCAATACCAATAATGCCAAAATTTACCATTTAAAATATGTTGCAGCTAAAGCCGTTTACTTCGATTAGGGTTATAGACGGGTAAACCGGGTAAACGGTTGCCTTTTTATGCCTTTCTATCTCTTAACAAATCAGCTATCTGCTGTTTTAATTGTTCAATTTCCTCCTGCGCAAGGCGTTCTTTCAAAAGCGCTGCCTCTTTCTCCCGGCGTTCCTGCTCTTTCTCCCGGCGCTCTTGTTCTTTCTCCCGGCGCTCCTGTTCTTTCTGTTGGCGCTCCTGTTCTTTCTCCCGGCGTTCTTGCTCTATGATGAGTTGAGATTGTTTATTTTCAACTTCTAACTTGCGAATGGTGAGTTCCATTTCGGTGAGTTCGTCAATGAGTGTGTCTTCCATATCCATTTTTTGTTTTACCTGTTTACTTTGTATGGCTTTTTGCCTTTCAAACAGATAGGGTTGTATCTCCTGTAAACTGCCTTAATCTTTTTTGTCTTTCAGTAATTGCGCTATCTGCTGTTTTAATTGTTCAATTTCCTCCTGCGCAAGGCGTTCTTTCAAAAGCGCTGCCTCTTTCTCCCGGCGTTCCTGCTCTTTCTCCCGACGTTCCTGCTCTTTCTGTTGGCGCTCCTGTTCTTTCTGTTGGCGCTCTTGTTCTTTCTGTTGGCGCTCCTGTTCTTTCTGTTGGCGCTCCTGTTCTTTCTCCCGGCGTTCTTGCTCTATGATGAGTTGAGATTGTTTATTTTCAACTTCTAACTTGCGAATGGTGAGTTCCATTTCGGTGAGTTCGTCAATGAGTGTGTCTTCCATATCCATTTTTTGTTTTACCTGTTTACTTTGTATGGCTTTTTGCAATTTTCTGATGATAGGGCGAAATTTTTCGGGAAATTCTTCCTCTGTAATGTTTAAAATGTGTCGCCGGGCATCTATGGCTTTGCTTTGGTCAAAAACGCTCAGCAATATTTCAAGGTCGTTTCGGCGTTGCGGGGTTAAAAACGGTATTTGAATAATGTAACTGTCGTGAGTAAGGCTTTCTATAAAAACTTCTTTTTGCTGAATTGGTTCGTTGGTTATTAAATCAACATAAGCCCGCTTTACCCCTATTGCACAAGCTGTTACCCTATCTAATTTATGTCCCAAAAAGTAAATGCTGATAATAGGAATGCCTGTTGTTCGCAATCTGCCGCCGGTTAGCACTTTATGGGCATTTTGGTTATCGGCATATTGGCTGCCCAAATATTTCCTAAACCGCAGGTTATCTGTTGGGAATTTAGTTTTCTGAATTTCAATTATAACCGTTTTCATGCCTTGCGGGGTTCGGATTTTAGCCGAAAAATCGAGGCGATAAATGGTTAAACTCAAGGTAACGGGGCTTGGTTCCTGCTCTTCGGAATTTTCGGGCTTTTTTTCGTTTTGTTGCTTATTGCCCGCTACTTCAATCGGTTTTAACTCCAGTTCTTCAATTTCTTCGTTAATAATGGAAGAAATAATTAGCCGGGCAATTTTATTGTCGTCCATTAAATATTTGAACACTACATCATAAATAGGGTTGGCAATACGCATAGGTATAGGCTGTAGGGGTATTCAATCTGTTATACAAATATACGGCAGTTCTTCAAAATAGCAGCAACTTTTCGGGGTATGCGGCATTGCTTTCAGGTAACCAAAGAAAATTCATTTTCGTGATACAGCAGCTGCCCGTTATCGGTCATCCACCGCAAAACTTTCAGCACTTCGTCTTCCTTGTAAGCCGATAAGCCGGTAACCAAGGCGCTAATTGTTTGATTTCCTCTGTTGAGTTGTTTTTTTATTAAGGTTGCAATGAGTTCTGCGCGGCTTTCGGCCATAGCCAATTTTTTCTTTTGCAGGCATACATCACATACGCCGCAGGCATTGCTGTCTAACTCGCCAAAGTAGGCAACCAATTGCTGACTTCGGCATATAAGGGCATTTTGAGCGTATTTGGCCACTTCCTGTATGTTGCCCTGCCTTACTTTTTTTCTGAAATTAATGAGTTTGGTATCAATTTGCAGGTTTTCTGCCGGTGTGCGGCTAAGGGTAAAAACCAGTTGAGGTTTGTCGGTTTGCGGCACATAATCAATAATTTGGTTGCGGTGCATGACCGTTAAAGCATTTCGCACATACTCAACGGTGGTTTTAAGATTACGCGCCAGTTGTGTTTCGCTTATTTCGGTATAATGGTCAAACACGCCGCCATAGGTTCGCAAAATTCCCTTTAAATAAGGTTCTAAGCGGGGGTTGCTAACCTGTACTTCATACAATTGCTCTTTATCCATTTTTACCAGAAGCCTCGATGGAAGCAACAAAGCGTCGTTATAGGCAATATACCCGTTTTCTTCCAGCACTTTTAGCGAGTAGAACAACTGTGAAGCCGGTATTTTGGCGGTTTCCAGAAAATGATGCACATCAAAATCAAAGCACTGACCGCCAGCAGCGCCAATGGCAATTTGCAAATAAGAACACAGCAAGTGGTATGTTTGCCGCACTTGCTCTATTGGCGGAAAACTTTTTTTAAGGTTCTCTTCCAGCGCGGCAATATCTTCGTTGTTGTAGAGCAGTACGGCGTAGCTTTTTTTCTCATCGCGGCCGGCTCGGCCGGCTTCCTGGTAGTATGCCTCTATGCTTTCGGGTAAATCGAGGTGTACCACTACCCGCACATCGGGTTTATCAATACCCATTCCAAAGGCATTGGTACAAACCATTACCCGAATTTGGTTTTTAATCCATCGGTCTTGCTTGTTGTTGCGGGTTTGCGGGTCTAAGCCGGCATGGTAAAAATCGGCCCCGATTCCTTGTTTTACCAGCGCGCTGGCAACGTCTTGCGTTTCTTTACGACTTCTTACATACACAATACCGCAACCCGGCACCTTTTGCAAAACGGATATCAGTTTATTGAGTTTATGCTCTTCCCTGAAAACCGAATAAGACAGGTTGGCGCGGGTAAAACTTTTTTGAAAAACGGCCGATGCCTGTTTGCGAAACTTCAGTTTTTCCTGAATATCGGCTTTTACCATATTAGTAGCCGTAGCCGTAAGAGCCAACACCGGCACATCGGGCAATTTCTCCCTTATTTGGGCAATTTTCAGATATGCCGGCCTAAAATCGTACCCCCATTGCGAAATACAATGTGCTTCGTCAATGGCAATGAGGCTGATGTTTAATTGTGGCAATCGGGCTAAAAACTGTTCGGTTTGCAACCTTTCGGGCGAAACGTACAAAAATTTGGTTTGCCCGAAAGCACAGTTATCCAAATTGCGGGTAATTTCGTAACTGCTCATTCCCGAATAAATGGCCGAGGCCTTAATGCCACGCCTTTGCAGGTTATAAACCTGGTCTTTCATGAGTGCAATAAGCGGCGATACTACTATACACAAGCCATCTTTTGCCAAACCCGGCACTTGAAAACAAATTGATTTTCCGCCGCCGGTGGGCAATAATGCCAGCGTATCTTTACCCCCAAGCACCGACCGGATAATGTCTTCCTGCATTGGCCGGAATGCCGGATACCCCCAAAACTTCTCCAATATTTCATGTATGGTCATTCCCCGTAACCCGGTTTAAGCGTCAAAAAGCAATAAAAAAACAAAATATTTCATATGACTTCGTTCAATCTGAAAAATAATCCTGTCAAATCAATCATTTTAAGCTCAAAATAAGTTCATTTCAAATTATTTTTTGCAATTTTGCCCCAAATATACCATTACAACAAACGCAAAACCATTAAACCATATAATTTTATGAGTAATTTTTTACGCACTGCAACTACTGTGCTCATATTACTGTTTACCGCTGCTGCATTTACCCCAGCCTTTGCACAATTGGAAGTAAACGGTTCTGTTACTGCCGAAGAACTGGCGCAACTGCTGGTTGGAGAAGGGGTAGTTATCAGTAATGTTGAACTAAATTGCCCCGATGGCGCTTTTGG
>NBMY01000104.1 GCA_002212985.1 Sphingobacteriales bacterium TSM_CSS | reverse complement strand
AAACCCTGCAATACAACGGCGCCACCGTTGCCGGAAACGACACTACCACCATTTTAAACATTACCGGACTGCAACCCAATACCCTCTACTACTACCGCCTGCTCTTTAACGGCCAACCCGATGCCCGGAAAGGCAGCTTTACCTCTTTTCCGCCCGAAGGGGAAAAAGGACACTACGTGTTTGTAACCGGCTCCTGCCAGGAAACCGAAAACATGAAAGTGTTTGATGCCATGCCGCTGCACCGCCCCAACCTGTTTTTGCATACCGGCGATTGGACTTACCCCAGCTACCAGCTCGACAACTCATACCCCGCCAATTATAACACGGTAAAACTGGCCTGGCGAAGGCATTATAACGAAGACCGAATGAAAGACATGCTCCTTACCGTACCTATTGATTATGTTCACGATGACGACGACGGCTTTGGGCCTCACCGCGAGGGCTGGTACGGAACAAACTATGAACAAGATACCCTTACCGGCGAAATTTACAACAGCTTTTCCTTTGCCCCCGTTACCCAACAAGAGCGCTCTAACGTGTTTAAGGCTTATACCGAATTTTTTCCGGCCTACCAACTGCCCGATACCAGCATTGGATTGTACCACAGTTTTAAAATGGGCAACTGCGAATTTTTCTTCCTCGATACCCGCTCTAATTCCGATTTGCCGCCCCTCGCCTACCAATACGACTCTATTACCAACCGATGGGCATTTAACCCGCCGCCCGGCCACAAAATTATTGGCAATGAACAAATGCAATGGCTCAAAAACGGCCTCAAAAACTCAACCGCCGACTGGAAATTTCTGGTAGGCGGCGTACCCTTTAACAAAAATCTGCGCCTGCTCATCAATTTTGCCCTCCAGTTTCAAAACATAGCCCTTAGCGTGGGTGGGGTAAACGGAACCGGTTTCCGCCTCTCGGCCGGGTTTGCCGGCTATTGGGCAGGCTACCCCGAAGAACAAAACGACCTCCTGCAATTTATTGCCGATAACCAACTTACCGACCTCATTTTTATTAGCGGCGATACCCACCATAACGTCATAGACAACGGCCAAAATGCCGGTATGCCCGAACTCAACGCATCGGGGTTAAGCGTTACCGGCACCAACTTAGCCTACTTTCTCAACCTATTTGGGCAACTCATTCCCAGCGCCCCATCTATTCGCGACTCGGTTTGGAACGGCGGCGGCAACGGGCTGGGCAACACCAATTTTAAAAATGCCTTCGGTAAAATTGAGGTTTTTGGCGCAGATTCGGTAAAACTCTATGTGATTGACGAAGACAACGAAGAAGTAAGCCATATCACCATTCAGCACACAGGAAAAACCGCCGCCCCGCCGCAAACTACCCGAAACATACTCAGCAACATATATCCCGTACCGCCGCAAAGCGGACAACTCATAATACAACTGAACCCCAACTACCTTATTTTACCCGATGACCGATGTTATATAACCGATATGGCGGGTAAAACCGTGGCGCAAATTCCTGCCAATACCTTTACTTTTAACACCGCCATTATAGACATAAACCACCTGCCGCCCGGAAACTATATAGTGGTGTACCAAACCGGCAAAAAAACGGAAAGTGTAAAAATATGGTTGCTATAATACCGTTTTTACCGTTTATTGCGCCGCACACCGCCAAAAAATGCGGTAAACTGCCTTTTTTCGGGTAATTTTGCAGCGTGGCAGTCATTGGACAAAGGCAACATAACCCTGTTTTTTACATGAAAAACCTCACCCCAGTTTTGGTAACCGGCGCAACCGGTTTTGCGGGCAGCCATTTGCTGCGGTATTTGGTGGCAAACGGGCAGCCGGTAAGAGCCGCCAAACGCCCCGAAAGCAATCTTAAATGGGTACAAGATATTGCCCATAAAGTAGAATGGGTTAACTGCGATGTGCTGGATGTGCAGGGTTTATACGAAGCCATGGAAGGAATTGAGCAGGTGTACCATTGCGCCGCAGTGGTTTCTTTTAACCCGAAAGAGAAAAACCTCATGCGCCAAACCAATGTTGACGGCACGGCCAATGTGGTAAACATGGCACTGGAGCGCGGGGTAAAAAAGCTGCTGCACGTAAGTTCTATTGCCGCTTTGGGGCGCAAACTCAACCAGCCGGAGGTAGATGAAAACACCGTTTGGGATGACAGCCCCGTTAACACGCAATATGCCATAAGCAAATATTTGGCAGAGCGCGAGGTATGGCGCGGCATTGCCGAAGGATTAGAGGCGGTTATTGTAAACCCGTCGGTTATTATTGGCGAGGGCAATTGGCAAACCGGCTCGTGCCGTTTGTTTACGCAGGTTTGGGAGGGGTTAAAGTTTTATCCCACCGGTGGCACCGGCTTTGTTGATGTTGCCGATTTAACCGTTATCATGCACCGGCTTATGAATAGCCCTGTTTCGGGGCAGCGTTTTATCGTAAATGCGCACAACCTCAGCTACCGCCGGTTTTTTACCCTTGTTGCCCAATATTTGGGTAAGCCCGCCCCAAGCCGCCCCGTTACCCCGCTTTTGGCCGAAATTGGCTGGCGATTAGCGGCAATAAAAGGTTTTTTTACCCAAACCTGGCCGCTTATTACCAAAGAAACTGCCCGAATGTCGCAACACCGGTACCATTACAGCAATGCCAAACTGTTGGCCGCCCTGCCCTATTTTACTTTTGCCTCTATAGAAGACACCGTGGCGCGCGTAAGCCGGCAGTTTTTACAGGAGGTTAAGTAGTGAGTAACTTACCGTCTAAAATGCTGAACCAAATAACTTATAGAGATGAATAGTAATAGAAAACTCCAACTGATTAAGGTCTTGCACACCATAATATGGCTGTTTTTTAATGTAGTAATTTTTTATATGCTGTATGCCGTAGTGGTAAACAAAATAGACAACCGGCTTTGGATTTGTTACGGACTGATAATAGCAGAAGGCGTTACACTTGCAATATTTAATCTTTATTGCCCATTAACTGTTTGGGCAAGAAAATACTCCAATTCCGGAAAAGCGAATTTTGATATTTATTTGCCCGAATGGTTAGCCCGGCATAATAAGGCTATCTATACTTCCATAGTTGGCATTATAACGGCAATATTGTTGTACCGGTTAATTTAGTTAGTACATCTGTTAACACGGTTTTACCGCAACTCTTTGGCTATGCTGCAAACACTAACCAACCCAAATAAAACCCGAACATACTGAAAATATGAAACAGTCCTTTATTGCAATTTTGCTTTTCAGCGGTTTAACCGCCTTTTTTTCCTGCATCGGGCAAAATCAACCATCGGGCAAAGGCAATACCCAACAGTTGGCTGAGGTTCTTATTGGCGACACGGTTGCTGACATCGGGGAAAATATTGACTGTATTATTCAGGACAAATCAAATAACTATTGGTTTGCAAGCAACGGAAACGGCGTATATCGGTATAATGGTAAAACGCTCCTCCACTTAACCGAAAAAGAAGGCCTGTGCAGCAATTTTGTCTGGTCAATTCAGGAAGATGTAAACGGAAATTTATGGTTTTCTACCCGAGACGCTATTTGCCGTTTTAATGGAACCGAATTTACCAACTTTACCGATACCATACAAAACGCCCCCGCCGGCAAACTGCACTACACCAAAGGCGGACTGTTTTTTAACCATTTTAACGGCGTTTGCTTTTACAATGGTCAATCATTTACCAACTTTGTTATTTACCCCAGCACTTACAGCCCCCCGCCAACCGATTGGAACCGGCCATACAGCGTTTATTCCACTTTGGTTGACAAGGCAGGAAATGTCTGGTTCGGAACACAATCTGAAGGTGTTTGCCGGTACAACGGCCAAACTTTTTCTTACTTAACCCAAAAAGATTTAGCCGGCCCGGCGGTAAGAACCATGTTTGAGGATAAAGCAGGTAATCTTTGGTTTGGCAACAACGGCGGCGGCTTGTTTCGTTACGATGGAAATTCACTTGCCAATATAACGGAAGAAAAAGGCTTGGGCAATCCCGAATTTTTGAGAGGTGGCAAATTTGCAGATAAACTCGGCACACTTGCCAGAGTATGGGCAATAAACGAAGACAACGAAGGCAATCTTTGGATAGGAACAATAGACTCTGGCCTGTGGCTGTATGACGGAACCCGTTTAACCAACTTTACCACCCAAAACGGGCTTACCGGCAACGCCATTTGGGCAATTTACAAAGACAAAAAAGGCGAACTTTGGTTTGTAACAAACGGAAATACTGTTTGCAAAATAACCGGCAAATCTTTTACCACAGTTACCTTTGGCAGAGGTTAAGGGCGCTTTTTAGCACATTTGTACTCAAAACTATTTGCCGGCAGGTATTATTCGGGTTGGGTTTGGTTTATACGCATAGTTTCGGCAATTTGATAATTGTTTCGGGTGGGCGAATTGCGCGAAATCATTTCGCCCAGAAAACCGCCCACAAACAACTGTGTGCCAATAATCATGCACAAAATACCGAAATAAAACAGCGGTCGGTCGGTCATGCCGTATTGTTCGTAGGCTAATTTGGCAAAAGACAGGTAGGCAGCAATAACAAACCCCAGAAAAAAGGTAATTAACCCCAATGTGCCAAAAAAGTGCATGGGTTTTTTACCAAATTTACCCATAAAGGTAATGGTTATGAGGTCAAGAAAGCCGTTTACAAAGCGCTCCAGCCCAAACTTGGTTTTACCGTATTTCCGGGGTTGGTGGTGTACTACTTTTTCGCCTATTTTGGTAAAGCCTTCCCATTTGGCAATGGCCGGTATATAGCGGTGCATTTCGCCATATACTTCAATGTTTTTCACCACTTCGCTGCGGTAGGCTTTCAGTCCGCAGTTCATGTCGTGCAGTTGAATGCCGGTAATAAGCCGGGTTACACCATTGTACAGTTTGGTAGGAATGGTTTTGCTTAAAGGGTCGTAGCGTTTTTGTTTCCAGCCCGAAACCAGGTCGTAGCCGTCTTGGGTAATCATTCGGCAGAGTTCGGGTATTTCATCGGGGCTGTCTTGCAAATCGGCATCCATGGTAATCACCACATGGCCTTGTGCGGCGGTAAATCCTTCGTTCAGTGCGGCAGATTTACCGTAATTTCGCCTGAACCGTATGCCTTTGACCTGCGCGTATTGTGTGGCAAGTTGTTGTATTACCTGCCACGAGTTGTCGGTGCTGCCGTCGTCAACAAAAATTACTTCGTAGTTTATTTGGTGTTGCAGGCAAACGCGGTCAATCCATGCCAACAGTTCGGGCAGCGATTCCTGCTCATTGAGCAGCGGCACAACAACAGAAAGGTTGGGGTTAGTGGTGGTCATACAATATTTTCGCGTTTTATTAATTATGTGAGCCGGGAAAATGCGTCTATTTTTAATTATTACAGGTCATGTGATAAATGCTCAATATCATCATAATCTTTGTATCTTCCAGCACTTTTTTTGGATAAAATCAGGTCCGAAAGCGCCAAAGTCCGAACTTGAACAGAATCAGACACCTGTAGCCATAATGCATTAGTAAAGGCATTGTCAAATTGTAAACCTTTAACTTGAGTAAGAATTTCTATGCAAATTGGAGGTAAACCAAAAGTGTAAACATCGTATTTTTCTGTAT
>NBMY01000013.1 GCA_002212985.1 Sphingobacteriales bacterium TSM_CSS | reverse complement strand
TAAAAATGCTATCGAAACTAATTGTATATTCCGTAAAACTGACTTAGAGTTAGGGATTAATCAGAACAATTTTAATCTGTCAATACCAACCGATACCTTTGCTGCACACCTGTTTCATAGGTAAGCACTGCCATGTAGATTCCCGGTGCCAAACCGGCACTACTAAGTTGTACCGAATATAATTGCCCGGCTTCGGCTCTGCCGCTAAACAGTTGGGCAACTTCTCTGCCTTCTATACCATACACGTTAAGTTCTGCTTCGGTAGTTTCGGGCAGGGTAAAGTTGATGTTGGCGGTTTGGGTAAATGGGTTGGGGTAAGCAGTGAGGTTTGTTGCAGTTGTGGCAGCAGTATTTGAAATAATAGTCGAAGTTCCATATTCATCAGCGCCAATGTCTGGAATAGTGGTGCGCGGTTGCCCTTCCCAATCAATGGCAACTTCGGGTATGGGTATGCCTGCATCTATGCAGGGACTGCCGTTTTGTATATGCCATACACTATCAAACAAAGGGTCTGCCTCCATGCTGTTGTTGTCGCGCAGGGTTTGAGCCTGCCATTGTTCAAAGGTAAGGTTTTCCCAGGTGAGGTTGTCATCTAAAAAAAACGCCGCGCCGCCATTTTTGAAATACAGGTTGTTTGTCCATGCGATAGTGCCGCTTAGAGCGCCTTCCCGAACACGCACCATAGGCATTTGGGCACTGGCAGATTGGGTAAATATGTTGTTTTGAATAGAAACATTGTAATTAGGCGGTGTGGCAGTATAGGTATCGCTCACCCAAACATCACTTGGGGCAATCATAAGGGCTGCGTACACATCAATTAGAGCGGCATTAATAACAGTGTTGTTCCAAACTTTGGCATCTTTTGCACCAAATAGCCCTATTCCGGCATGTTGGGTGTTAATAATGTAGTTGTTTTTTACCGTGCCATTAATGTTTTCGTAGTAGTTGGGGTTGAAATCGGCATCAAACCATTCGGCATCGGTGTAAAAGCCGAGGTAAATACCCCCTTCACCGGCATCTTCTATGGCGTTGTTTTCAATAATGCAATTGCGCCCGCCACCTTTTACATAAATGCCGGTAGTAGCGGTATGATGTATGTAGCAGTTTTGCACAACCATATTGTTGGCGTTTACGTTGTCTATACCTTCGGCGTTGTAGTCGGCGGCAGCGCCCGGTCCTACGCCGGTGTAGCTGATTTGGCAGTTTTCAATGGTAATGTTATTGCAGGCGGGTGTTAGTTTAATGCCGTCGCGTCCGGTGTGGTGTATATGGCAGTTGCGCACGGTAATGTTGCTTACACCGCGCCGGTTGGCGTATGGTACGCTGTTATCCCAATCCCAGTTACTTTCAAATTTAATTCCGTAGTAATAGCCGCCGGTTATTTCAAGGTGTTCCAATGTGCCGCCGGTGGTTTCGGGGTCGTTGTACCATAGGCAACTGGCAACATCTTCGTTATCGGTTACGGCTATCAGCGAAGCGTACTCGCCCGGGTAGCTGCGTATGGTAAGATTGTTTTTGTTAATGCGTATTTCGTTGCTAATGTACATGCCGTTCCGGAGTTCAATAATATCGCCCGGGTTGGCTGCCTCTATGGCACGGGGCAGCGTGGCAAAGGGTTGGGTAATGCTGCCGGTGCCGGTAACATCATTGCCCAAAGGCGCTACGTAATAGGTGGTTGCTTGCAAAAAAAGTGTGCAAAACAGCCATAAACAGTTAAAGAGGAAGAAGTTTTTCATAAAAAGGGTCGTTTAATTGGTAAAGAGGAAGGTTTTTGGTACAATTGGTGTATTTTTGTAAACGAAAAAAGCGCTGCTTATGGAAAACACTTTGGTAAAAGAACGCTATACTTTTGAGGAGTACTGGCAAATGGAATTGGAATCGGAACAAAGACATGAATTTATTGACGGTCAAATTATTGCTATGCCGGAGGTAACACAAAACCACAACACTATCAGTTTAAATTTGGTTATTACCTTTGTGGGGCTTTTAGAGGAAGAAAAGTTTAAAATTTTTGTTGAGGGGGTAAAACTCCAAATTGAATCGAAAAAGGATTACACTTATCCCGATTTTTGTGTGGCAATAAAAGAGGGTAACAATGGCGCTGATTTGGTTATTCAGAACCCTGTTTTGGTGGTTGAAATACTATCGGAAGGTACAAGGCTTTACGACCAGGTAGATAAGTTTTTGCGCTATAAAAAACTGCCCTCGCTTCAGTATTATATGCTTGTTGATACCGAAAGGATTTTTGTAAATGTTTATTGCAGGCAACCCGATGGGCAATTGTGGGAAAGCAGTATTTATACCCTGCTAACCGATGCTGTTTCGTTGCCGGCATTATCGGCAACGGTAGGTTTGCAACAAATTTACCGCAGTATTTTTTCTTTGTAAAAAGACCAAAAAATACTGCTACTGTGAAATTTATTGACGACTGCATTGTTATTGCAGCCCAAATTCTTTCATAATGTTATTTCTTTGGGCAAAGGCATCATCGGGAAAAATAAGCCCGAATTTTTCGTTCAGCGCGCCAATGGCAGTATTCTTTTTTTCCGACCCTTCGGGATAGCCGTTTTCCTCAGTCAATTGGTGAAAAATCTGCTCAAGGTAGTCTTCAAAGGGTTGGTTAAAATACATATCGTAAAACCGAAGTGGCGCATCGGAAGCATTCCAAAAGGTATGGGTTAGCAAACGGGGGCGCAAATGCCAGCCGCCTGCCTGCACATGTACTATTTCATTGCCAATAAGAATGCTTGCAGTGCCTTCTGTTACGTACATTAACTCATCTAACGCCAAGTGGTAATGCGGCGGAGGCCCCATGGTTTTGGGTGCAACGGCACACTCCACATTTGAGTACAAACCATTGGTCATAGAAGAGCGCACCCAAATGCGTATGTCCATGCCGCCGTTGTGTTGCAGTGGTGTAAGTGGCGGCAGCAAAACCGGTTTCAAAGGTTCATCGGGTGAGAATACACTGGGCGCAAAAGGCAGTCCGATGCCCAATGCTGAAAAAATGCCCGATTGCAGGAGAAAATTTCGTCTTTCCATAGGTGAAAAAGTTAGTTTTTTTGTTATTTGCTATTTTCCTGCAACATCAGTTTTATCTGTTGCAATTCGGCTTCCAAATTATGGGTTTTTTGTTGCAGTTGGGCAATGGCTGTGTTTTGTGTTGTAATTATTTGCTGCTGTTCCTGAACGGCTTTTACCAACGGCACTACAAAGGTGGCATAGCTAAGGGTATAGTACTGAGTATCGGGATTATCGGGGGCTTTTACCCCGTTAAACGCATAACCCGTTTGTTGGGCGGCAGCCGCTACTTCCTGCGCTATAAATCCCGATTGAATTTCGGCTGCCCGCTCTTGAATAATGTCTTTCAGGTTGGTTTCGTATTCTTGGGCTTTGTCTTGGTAAACAAAGGCGTTTAATTTGTGCATATCGGCGGTATAGGTTACAGGACGCAAGGCGTTTATGAATGCTAAACCTACCACATTTTCCTGAACATTTATTTTAAAACGCCCGTCGCTCCAGTTGTTCCAATTGCTAAACCCGCCGCAAGTTGTGGTTGTATTGCCCAGTAAAGCCACATTGCTGTTGTTGGGAAACGAGGCATAACCTACCGCTACCGAGTTGGTTACCCCTGCCACATTACCGCCCGAACTTACGCCTACCCCTGTATTGTAAAATCCGGTGCTGTTGCCATACAGGGCATCATCTCCTACAGCCACATTGAGCTGGCCGCTGGTATTGGAGATTAACGCATGAAAACCAATGGCTACATTGCCCGCACCATTGGTGTTGGCAGACAGTGCCGCTACGCCCATAGCCGTATTACCGGTTCCGCTTACATTGTTGTACAACGCCTGATATCCATAAGCAGTATTCTGCCAGCCCGTAGTGTTGTTGAGCAATGCCTTACTGCCCACAGCCGTATTTTGTGCGCCCTGAAAAAAAGCATTGGAAGCCACCCCCAAACCATTGTTATACAAAGCGCTATCGCCAATGGCTACATTATTGCTTCTGTTAACGCTGCTGTACAGGGCGCTTGCGCCTATGGCTACATTGCTGTAACCGGTGGTGTTGCTATACAAAGCTGCCGCCCCATAAGCCGAGTTAGCTATGCCGGTGGTATTGTTTAATAAGGATGCCCAACCGCTTGCAGTATTGTAGAAGCCGGTTGTATTGTTGTGTGCTGCATAATAACCTATGCCCGTATTTGCCGCTCCGGTGGAATTATTATACAGTGCGTAGCTGCCTACGGCAGTATTAAGACCCGATGTATTGAGGCGCAATGCTTCAAATCCTACTGCCGTATTGTCTAAACCTATACTGTTGGCATAAAGTGCGTTTTTACCAATTGCCGTATTTCTTACTCCGGTGGTGTTGCTATACAAAGTATTAAAGCCTAAAGCGGTATTGCTGCTGCCGGTTGTGTTGCTCAACAAGGCTTTGCTCCCAACGGCAGTATTATGTTCGCCATCAAAAATTCCGGTTGTGCCGCCTATATTGTTGTTAAACAAAGCGCTGTCGCCAATAGCTACCAAATTGCTCCTATTAACACTATTGTACAAGGCATGAACCCCTACGGCTACATTGCTGTAACCACTTGTATTACCTTGAAGCGCGCTTCTGCCCACCGCAGTATTACCGCTTGCGGCATTGTTATATAAACTGTTTGTGCCTATGGCTATATTGTTGTTGCCTTCGGTGTTGTTAATAAGGGCATTTACCCCCATTGCCTCGTTAAATGTGCCGGTGGTAATGTTGGGCAGTGCGGTTACCCCCATAGCCGTATTGGTTTCGGATAGTATTGCTGCCGGTAAATTGTTTACCCTAAGGTGCAAAGGCTGGTCATCGGTAGTGCCAATAAAATTGGTAGCGGCATTGGTGCCTGCATTGCCCAATGTTTGCCAACTATTACCGCCACCGCCTGCCACGCTGCCCGCTACCATAGCATACGGCACACTTGCCAACTGCTGTGTACCCATGTTTATATAGCTTGTGCCGCCGGCGGGGTCGAGTTCTGTTTGTAAGAACTTGGGCAAGCCATCGGGCCAGGTAACATCGGTAAAATTGCCTAAAAGCGCCGTTCCGCCGCCTATTTGAAGGTTAAACAATCCCTGTGCATTGGTGGTGGCAGTATGCCGCTCCTGATACTGTACTGTGCCATTAGCCGTGTTTTGACGTACTGAAATGCGCACCGCCACATTTTGGTTGGTAAGCGCCTGCCCCGATGCATCTCGGGCAACGGCCTGGTAGTTAATACGGTTGGGTACCTGGGCAATTAAGCCCGATAAAAAGCCCGATAAAACCAATAAAAGGCAGAGGGTGGATAGTTGTTTTTTCATTTTGTAAAATTTCTGGTGTGTTTAAACTTACATTTACCCTGCAATGTATTTGCAACAAAAGTCATTGGGCAAGGAAAAAATAGGGTAAAGTAGCTTGGCTTTAAATCTCAAATAGTTTTACGCTAACCCTGTCAGCGTTTCAACCCATAACAGGGGTTAACAAACAACAATTTAATTCCTGCTTTGCAATTCTTTTTTAAGCAGTTCAATGGCGGCGTTTTGCGCTTCAATAGTTTTTTTAAGTTCGTCTATGGTTGCCTTCATTTGGGTTTGTTCGTGGTCAAGGGCTTTAATGCCCACGGTAAGCAGCCCTATCATGCCCGATGTGCTGAACATTATGTTGGAGCCTTCATCGGGTTTTTGGTGGTTTTTAGGTACGGTTTGTTGCACGGCAT
>NBMY01000064.1 GCA_002212985.1 Sphingobacteriales bacterium TSM_CSS | reverse complement strand
GTAATACCATTACCAACACCGCCCCCGACCAAACGGTGGCTATTGCAGGCGGCGGGGTTACTTCGGTCAGTGGTACTTACCCCAACTTTACCGTTACCACACCCACCCCTGCCGACAACAGCCCCACCAATGAATTACAAACACTGTCTATTGCAGGTAATACGGTATCGTTAAGTAACGGCGGTGGCGACATAGACCTGCCTGCCGAAGTGGATGGCAGTGTAACCAATGAGATACAAACACTGTCTATTTTGGGCAATACGGTATCATTGAGCAACGGCGGCGGCGAAATTACACTGCCTGCCGAAGTTGATGGCAGTGTAACCAACGAAATACAGGCATTATCTATTGAGGGCAATATGGTAACGTTGAGCAATGGAGGCGGAAGCATTGCCCTACCCGATGGCAGCGGAAATGCCTGGAACATATTGGGCAATGCCGGTACCGACCCCGCCACCAACTTTATTGGTACGACTGACGACCAACCCCTGCAATTTAGGGTGAACAATCTGCCTGCCGGACAAATCAGCGAAACCAATGCCGCTATTGGCAATGCGGCTTTGCAAAACAATACATCGGGATCGTTGAATACCGCAATTGGCACAAGTGCCTTAGCCACCAATACTGCCGGCAACGAAAACACTGGCATTGGTAGTTTTGCATTAACAAGTAATACGGGCAGCTACAACAGTGCCTTGGGCAGCAATGCCCTGCTTAACAATACTACGGGAAGTGGTAACACAGCCGCAGGTACTTCGGCTTTGCGCAGCAATACCATTGGGTACGAAAATGCAGCAAATGGGTATCAAGCTCTTTACAACAATACGACCGGTATTTTTAACACTGCCAATGGTACCAATACGCTGTTCAGCAACACCACCGGTGGCAATAACACTGCCACAGGGAGATATGCCCTAAATAACAACACAACGGGCAGTAATAATACCGCTATTGGTGGCAATGCCTTACTCTCTAACACTACCGGAGAGTATAACACCGCCAATGGTGTATCTGCCCTTTTTGCCAACACCACAGGCAGCCAAAATACAGCGAATGGTGTTAATGCGCTGCACGAAAATACAACAGGAGCTAACAATGCTGCGATTGGTAACAATGCTTTATTTAGTAATACCACAGGGAACAGCAATGTTGCTATGGGTACAGGTGCTTTATTGAGCAATACCAACCAAAGCAACTTGGTAGCAATTGGCGATAGCGCTTTGTTTAACAATGGACTGGGAGCAAGTTTGGCGTATGAAAGTGTTGGCAATGTAGCTGTGGGCAGCAAAGCGCTTTACAACAATACCGTAGGCAGGCACAATACAGCCAACGGAAACCAGGCGCTATATTCCAACACATCAGGCTTTTTTAATACGGCAAATGGTTCGGGTTCTATGTATGCCAATACAACCGGTTATCTCAATACTGCTACCGGTATGGGTTCGCTTGGGGCTAATACTACAGGCTATGAAAACACGGCTATGGGTAGCCTTGCCTTGTCTGCCAACACCACCGGATATAATAATACAGCCACAGGTGCCGCCACCCTGCAAAACAATACAACGGGGTTCAGAAATACCGCAATGGGAGTTTCAGCCTTGAGTAGCAACCTTACCGGTAAATGGAATGTTGCCATAGGCGCTAAATCATTGTTTAATAATACAACAGGTGAAGAAAACACAGCAATAGGAGATGAAGCCTTGTTTTCAAACAGCACAGGAGGGTACAACATCGCTATCGGAAGCCTTGCATTATATGATAATGTGAGCGGTTCAAAAAATACTGCTGTCGGAGAGGCAGCACTTAGAAACAATACAATAGGGGAGGAAAATACCGCTAACGGTTATGGTACGCTTTATTCCAACACAATAGGAAACGGTAATACCGCTAATGGTTTTAATGCGCTTTATTCCAACACAACAGGATACACCAATACCGCTAATGGTTTTAATGCGCTTTATAACAACACAACCGGCATTAACAATACCGCTAATGGTGCTCAGGCGCTTTATTCCAATACAACAGGAAACTTCAATACCGCTAATGGTTTTAATGCGCTTTATTCCAACACAACAGGGGTCTCCAATACCGCTAATGGTAATGGTGCACTTCGTTACAACACAACAGGTTCCAACAATACCGCTAATGGTTATTACGCTCTTTACTACAATACAACGGGAATCCAAAATACGGCGAATGGTTTTCAGGCACTTTATTCCAACGCAACAGGGAACTACAATACCGCTAATGGTTTTTTGGCACTTTCTGGCAACTCCACAGGTGGTGGCAATACCGCTAATGGGTATCATGCACTTATTAACAACACAACAGGATACTCCAATACCGCTAATGGTATTGGTGCGCTTAGTTTCAACTCAACAGGTGGTAGCAATACCGCTAATGGTGCTAATGCACTTATTAACAACACAACAGGCAGTTTTAATATTGGCATAGGTTCTGATGCAGGCACTTATAACGTAACAAACGCCGACAATCAAATAGCCATAGGCAATACAACCGGTACCGGAGGTGGCAACAAAGCCATTATAGGCAATAGCAGCCAAACTTGGATAGGTGGGCAGGTGGGTTGGTCGGCCATAAGCGATGCAAGGATAAAAGAGCAGGTGCAAGCCGATGTGCCGGGTTTATCTTTCATTACCGCCTTGCGCCCCGTTACCTATCACTTGAATATTCATAAACAAAAAGAAATCATGGACAGGCTTTTGGGCGATAAAGCCAAAACAGACACCCTACCCGATTGGGCGGGTAAGTACGATATAGAACAGATAAAAATGACCGGTTTTTTGGCCCAAGAAGTGGAAGCAGCCGCCAAGAAAATAAATTACGATTTTAGCGGCGTAGATGTGCCCAAAGTAGAGGGAGGGTTATACAGCCTTCGCTATGCCGAGTTTGTGGTTCCCCTTGTAAAAGCTGTACAAGAACAGCAGGCTATTATAGAAACACAAAATAAGGCTATTGAAATACTGCAAACCAAAGCCAATGAAGTAGAAACACTAAAGGCTGAAAACCAACAAATAAAAGCCAAATTGACTCAAATAGAACAATTGTTGCTCAACACAAAATAATAACGTTTTATGAAAAAGTTATACACTTTAATAATTGGGGTTGTATTGTTAACGCTCCCCTCGCTCATTAGCATTGCCCAAACACCACAACTCATTAACTACCAAGCCATTGCCCGAAACGCATCGGGACAAGCGTTAACCAACCAAAACATTGCCCTGCGCCTAACGGTACGCCAAAGTACCGCCGCCGGCGCTATTCAGTACCAGGAACGCCACACCACCACCACCAATGCACAAGGTTTGTGCAATGTGCAAATTGGCGGCGGTACCCCACTAAGCGGTAGTTTTGCCGCCATAACCTGGGCAGATGCACTACCCAAATTCCTGCAAACCGAACTCGACCCCGCAGGCGGTACTGCCTATACCAATATGGGCGCTCAACAATTAGTAAGTGTGCCCTATGCTATGGTAGCGGGTAGTGTGGTGGGAGGCAGCAGTAATAATGCGTGGAACATATTGGGCAATAGCGGCACCAACCCCGTCACCAATTTTGTAGGCACTACCGATGCACAACCCTTGCAATTTAGGGTAAACAACCAGCCGGCAGGGCAAATAAGCCCAACCAATGCAGCTATTGGGGTAAATGCCCTGCAAAACAACACATCGGGCGCATACAATACCGCACAAGGCACAAATGCCTTAACTGCCAACACCACCGGCAATGAAAACACCGCCGTAGGCAGTTTTGCGCTTACCAGCAATAGCACCGGCATAGGTAATGCAGCGTTTGGCAGCAATGCTTTGTTAAACAATACTACCGGAAGTGGTAATACAGCAGTGGGCATTTCTACGTTGCGAAGCAATACCGATGGTTATGAAAATACGGCTATTGGAAACCAAGCATTATACAACAATACATCGGGTATTAACAATACCGCCAACGGCACCAATACGCTGTTCAGCAACACCACCGGTGGCAATAACACTGCCACAGGGAGATATGCCCTAAATAACAACACAACCGGCAGTAACAATACCGCTACCGGAGGTAATGCCTTACTCTCTAACACTACCGGAGAGTATAACACCGCCAATGGGGTATCTGCCCTTTTTGCCAACACCACAGGCAGCCAAAATACAGCGAATGGTGTTAATGCGCTGCACGAAAATACAACAGGGAGTGGTAATACTGCCATTGGTAACGTAGCTCTCTTTAACAACACTACCGGTAACGAAAACACGGCCATGGGTACTTACGCCTTATACAGCAATACAAGTGGCGGCGGTAGTACCGCTTATGGGGCTTATGCTTTACAAGGAAATACAACCGGTACAAACAATACTGCTCTTGGCAACAGCGCTTTGTTTGGTAATACTTGGGGAGATGCTAATACAGCTACGGGTACAGGCGCGCTTTCGAGCAATAGTACAGGCAGCAGAAACGTAGCGGTTGGCACCAATGCGCTTTCAGCTAATACTGCCACCAGTTTTTTAACCGCAGTGGGGTTTGAAGCCCTTAAAGACAATACAAGCGGCAATTTTAACAGTGCGCTGGGGGCTTATGCGCTTTCTAGCAATACAACCGGAAACTATAATACAGCTATTGGCAATGCCACCCTAATTTTAAACAATGGTGGTTCTAATAATACAGCCGTTGGTGCTGCGGCACTCAATTTTAACACAGAAGGATACGAAAATACCGCTAATGGTTCTGGTGCGCTTAATCACAACACAATAGGGTTTAGCAATACGGCTAATGGTAATAGAGCGCTTTATAACAACACATCAGGGGTAAACAACACCGCTAATGGCTCCTTTGCTCTTTACATCAACACAACAGGGGGCTACAATACCGCTAATGGTTATAGTGCGCTTTATAACAACACAATAGGGTTAGGCAATACCGCTAATGGTTCTGGTGCGCTTAATAACAACACAACAGGGGATCGCAATACAGCTAATGGTTTTAATGCACTTCTTCTCAACACATCAGGGGGCTACAACACCGCTTTAGGCTATCTTGCCCTTTTTAACAACGGAACCGGCAGTTGGAACACTTGCATAGGCGACCGCGCCGATGTAAGCGCCAACACCCTCAACGGGGCATCGTCTTTGGGTACACAAGCCATAACCAATGCCAGCAACAAAATTGTATTGGGCGCTAATGTAGGCGGCATGGTCATAGGAGGCTATGCCAACTGGAGCAACCTTAGCGATGGGCGTTTTAAAAATAATGTAAAGGAAAACATACCCGGCTTGAGTTTTATTACCCAACTGCGCCCTGTTACCTATACCGTAGATTTGATGAAACTACAACGCCACATTACCGCCCAAATGCCCGATAGCATTGCCCAACGCTATTACCCCAATGCCGAACAAATAGCCGCCGCCAACTCCGAAGTGCGCACCGGCTTTATAGCCCAAGAGGTAGAAGCCGCCGCCAAACTTATAGGCTACAACTTTGACGGCATAAACCCACCCCAAAACCCTACCGATAACTACAGCATAGAATATGCGGGTTTTGTGCCGAGTTTGGTAAAGGCAGTGCAAGAACAGCAGGCTATTATAGAAACGCAAAATAAGGCTATTGAAACGCAAGGTAAAACTATTGAAGTTCTTCAAACCAAAGCCAATGAAGTAGAAACACTAAAGGCTGAAAACCAACAAATAAAAGACAAATTGGCGCAAATAGAACAATTGTTGCTCAACACAAAATAATAATGTTTCATGAAAAAATTATACACTTTAATAATTGGGGTTGTATTGCTAACGCTCCCCACGCTCATTAGCATTGCCCAAACGCCGCAACTCATTAACTACCAAGCCATTGCCCGAAACGCATCGGGGCAAGCGCTAACCAACCAAAACATTGCCCTGCGCCTAACGGTACGCCAAAGTACCGCCGCCGGCGCTATTCAGTACCAAGAACGCCACACCACCACCACCAATGCACAAGGTTTGTGCAATGTGCAAATTGGCGGCGGTACCCCCCTAAGCGGTAGTTTTGCCGCCATTACCTGGGCAGATGCACAACCCAAATTCCTGCAAACCGAACTCGACCCCGCAGGCGGTACTGCCTATACCAATATGGGTGCCCAACAATTAGTGAGTGTGCCCTATGCCTTGTATGCCAAAGAAGCGGGTAACGGCTGGAATTTAACCGGAAACGCAGGCACCAACCCCACCACCGATTTTGTAGGCACTACCGATACGCAACCCTTGCAATTTAGGGTAAACAACCTACCCGCAGGGCAAATAGGCACCTCCAATGCCGCCATTGGCACAGCGGCTTTACAAAACAATACATCGGGCGCGCTCAATACCGCTATTGGCACAAGCGCCTTAGCCACCAATACCGCCGGCAACGAAAACACTGGCATTGGTAGTTTTGCATTAACAAGTAATACGGGCAGCTACAACAGTGCCTTGGGCAGCAATGCTTTGTTGAACAATACTACGGGAAGTGGTAACACAGCCGCAGGTACTTCGGCTTTGCGCAGCAATACCATTGGGTACGAAAATGCAGCAAATGGGTATCAAGCTCTTTACAACAATACAACCGGTATTTTTAACACTGCCAATGGTACCAATACCCTTTTCAGCAACACTACCGGTGGTATCAACACTGCCACCGGTCGATATGCCCTGTACAACAACACAACCGGAAGTAACAATACAGCTATTGGTGGCAATGCCTTACTCTCTAACACTACCGGAGAGTATAACACCGCCAATGGGGTATCTGCCCTTTTTGCCAACACCACAGGCAGCCAAAATACAGCGAATGGTGTTAATGCTCTGCACGAAAATTCGACAGGGAGCGGTAATACTGCCATTGGTAACGTAGCTCTCTTTAGCAACACCATCGGTAACGAAAACACGGCTATGGGTACTTACGCCTTATACAGCAATACAAGTGGCGGCGGCAGTACCGCTTATGGGGCTTATGCTTTACAAGGAAATACAACCGGCACAAACAATACTGCTCTTGGCGGCAGTGCGTTATTTAGCAATACTACCGGTTCTGACAATACGGCAAGCGGGGTGGGTGCGCTGTCTTCCAATAGTACCGGAGGAGGAAATACTGCCGTTGGTAAAATAGCCCTTTTTAACAACACCACCGGCAACGAAAACACAGCCATGGGTACTTACGCCTTATACAGCAATACAAGTGGCGGAGGCAGTACGGCTTACGGGGCTTATGCTTTACAAGGAAATACAACCGGACAAGATAATACTGCCATAGGCAACTCAGCCTTGTTCAGCAGTATCACCGGCAATCAAAACACTGCTGTCGGAACAGGGGCACTTTCATCTAATACAGCAAGTAAATGCACTGCAATCGGATACCAGGCACTTTCTTCACACGTAGCAAATGACGGCAACACTGCTGTTGGATATTCAGCACTTTACTCCGATAATTTTGGTACTGACAATACCGCCGTGGGTGAAGAAACACTTTATGCCAACACCAGTGGCTTTGGCAATACCGCCATGGGAAGTGGCTCGCTCCGGTTTAACAATGGGTATCTGAATACCGCCGTGGGGTCTTTATCCTTAAGGTTCAATACGAACGGTTTCAAAAATACTGCCGTTGGGGTTTATGCACTTATTGCAAATACAACCGGCAATGCCAATACTGCCGTAGGTGTGGATGCGCTATCTTCCAACAGCACTAGTGACAACAATACTGCTGTGGGCTTTGAAGCACTCAATGCTAATACTACCGGTTCCAACAATACCGCTATTGGTGCTGGCGCGCTATCTCTCAACACCAACGGCTTCAACAATGATGCTCATGGATACAATGCGTTGCATTCAAATACAAATGGATTTGGTAATACCGCCTTTGGACTTAATGCCATGTACAACAACAATAGTGGCTTTATCAACACAGCTTTTGGAAACTCAGCCCTAGTGTCTAACACAACAGGTTATAATAATGTAGCCGTTGGTTATAGTGCTTTGTTATCTTCAGGAGCTACTAATTGTACCTACTCTACCGCAGTAGGCAATGCATGTGGTCCAACTGCCAACTATGTCAACTCCATTTCTATTGGACACGACAGCCATGCCAATGCCTCTGATCGGGCAGAAATTGGCAGCGTATTTATGCAGGTAATAGGCGGCTACAAACCCTGGAGCAACCTTAGCGACGGAAGATTTAAGCAACACATTACCGAAAACGTACCCGGGCTTAATTTTATCCTGCAACTGCGTCCGGTTACTTACACCATTGATTACCATGCCTACGAAGAATTTAGAGGGATTGAGTCTTTTGAAAAAAGGCTCATTGCAATGCCTTCACTCGATAGTACCGATCTTATAAACGCTCGAAAAATGCAGTCCGATAAAGAAGCCTCACTTGCCATAGCAGAAGCAAAAACACAAAGCGGTTTTATTGCTCAGGAAGTACTGCAAGCCGCTCAAGACAGCGGCTACGATTTTGATGGGGTAAACAAACCTCAACACGATAAAGACGCTTATAGCATTGCTTATAGCCAGTTTGTAGTTCCGTTGGTAAAAGCTGTGCAAGAACAGCAGGCAATTATAACAGCACAAAGCGCCCAAATAAACGCTTTAGAAAACGAACTGAAGCAAATTAAAGCAATTTTGCAAATAAAATGAGACGGGTTTTGCAAAATTACATTGCCTCTACAATATCTTTCATGACACCCAACACCATTGCCCAGTTTTTTTGCGAATGCTCCAGGGTTTCGGGTGTGGTAAAACCTTGCTGGGTTAGGGTAAGCAGGGTGGTATTGCCGGGTTGCGGCTCTAAGCGGTAGGTTACCAAGGAGTAATTTTCGGGCAGGTCTGGTATGCCCGAAAAACTGCTCCAATAGGTGTATTGCAGCAGTTGCAGGGGTTCTATTTGCTGAATTACGCCTTTGTCTTTGTATTGGTAGCCTTGGTACTCGCCCTGAAAAATGATTTGGCTGCCGGGCAACCAATCGGTAACGGTTTCGGTTCCGAAGAGGTATTGTTTAATAATTTGCGGGTTGGTGAGGGCGTTCCATACTTTTGGGGGTGTTGCGTTGAGCAGTATGGTTTGCTGCATGGTTAAACTGTGGTTCATATTTTAGGCAATTAGCTTTTACCGGGTAATTATGAAAATTCGGGAACATAACTGTTATAACCAGCCTTGTTTACGCATCCAATCATCGTTATACAATTTGGCAACGTAGCGGCTGCCGTGGTCATGAAAAATTATAACCACCACATCGGTATCTTTCAGGCGGTCTTTGAGTTGTATAAGCCCCATGAGCGCCGAACCGGCCGAGTAACCGGCAAAAATGCCTTCTTCGCGGGCAATTCTTCGGGCCATAAGGGCGCCGTCTTTATCGGTTACTTTTTCAAAATGGTCTATCACCGACATATCGTAGTTTTCGGGCACAAAGTCTTCGCCAAACCCTTCGGAAATGTACGGATATACTTCTGAATAATCAATTTGTCCGGTTTCGTGGTATTTTTTCAGCAAAGAGCCGTAGGTGTCAATAGCCCATACTTGTATGGCAGGGTTTTGCTCTTTGAGGTACATGGCAGTGCCGGTTACGGTGCCGCCGGTGCCTGCTGCTACTACAAAATGGGTAATATTACCATCGGTTTGGCGCCATATTTCGGGTCCTGTGCTTTCGTAATGTGCCAGGCGGTTGGCTAAGTTGTCGTATTGATTCATGTGCAAGGAATTGGGAATTTCCTGACTTAACCTTCGTGCTACCGAGTAATATGATTTCGGGTCATCGGGTTCTACGTTGGTGGGGCAAACAATTACCTCGGCACCCATTGCTTTCAGAATATCTGCTTTTTCTTTAGACTGTTTGTCGGTGGTGGTAAAAATGCATTTGTAGCCTTTTACCACTGCCGCAATGGCCAGCCCCATGCCGGTATTGCCCGATGTGCATTCTATAATGGTGCCGCCGGGTTGAATGCGCCCTTCCTGTTCTGCCACTTCCAACATTTTGAGCGCCATGCGGTCTTTGACCGAATTGCCCGGATTTACCGATTCTACCTTTGCCAACACGGTTGCCTTTATGCCGTATGATTGGGGTATTTTGTTGAGTTTTACCAAAGGCGTGTTGCCTATGGTTTCTAAAATGTTGTTATAGTACATGCCGGTAGGTTTGCCGCAAAGGTAGGTAAAAAAGGGTTAGCAAAGTAATAAAAAACGGTTTAGTGTGGGTTGCGGCGGGGTAAAAATGGTAATTGTGGCTGCCTTGTACACCAAAGGCGGCACAACGTTGGGTTGCACCGCCTTTGGCAGTCGGGTTGTTTTGCTGTTGTTTACTTGCTAAGAAAACCCAACCGTATGCCGCCTTGTGCGGTAATGGGAAAGTTTTCGTTAATTTCATCTTTCACTTCTTCTAAAAAATCGCCCTCGCCCTGATAGTTGCGGTAGGCATAGCCAACGCCGGTATATAATTCAAACACAAAATTGTTGCTAATCCATTGCTTACCAATATTAAACACCAGCCGCGCGGCGGTAGATTTTACATCGCTGCTGCTGTCTGAACTGTAAGCGATATGCCTTACGCCCACTTCGGGTTTAAAATACCAGCCAAACATGGGGTGGGTGCGCACCATGCCGGGTATGTAAAATTCCTGTTTTCCGAAATAAATTTTGGGTCCCGCGTTTATATAAAACCCGCTCATGCCCGCGCCGGCATCGTTGAGCAAACCGCCAAACAGCAGGGGCGCCGATTTATAACCCACATTCACTTCCAACGAAATATGGTCTTTAAAAACCTGTCCGCGCTCGTAGGTTATGCCCCAATTGCCTACCATTGGCCCCAATGGCGCCGTTTTAAAAGCATTTAAACGGGGCTTTTGTTCTACGCCGGCGGCAGTAGCAGCCTGAGTTTGGGCAAACAGGGTTGTTTTGCCAAACCCTATACATACAACAAATGCAAACAATAATAATTTTACACTGTTAACCATGGTTAAACTGTTTTTTTGAAAATTAATAGTTTTTTATACAACGCCATTCCACTTTGGCTTTGCTCTATTTGACTTGCTAAACAGGGTAAAGTTACATGTTCTAACAGGTTGTGCCAACACTTGAGCAAACATTTGCCCGAACGGGGTGTTTTAAATGTTGAGATGGTGTAATACAGGAAGAAAGGCGGGTAAAAATTACCATTTTTTTGTAGTTGCCGCTTTTCTTTCCAAAAGTTTACCCTATTAAAATAGGGGTAAAGTTGCTATTTACCGGCCAAATTGCTTAATTTTACCACTTCATTAAACCAAGGTTTATATATGCACCCTGTTGAGCTACCATTCGGTTTTACTGCCGCAAAGCGGTGGAAGGGCGGCTTACACTTGTTTATGTCTTGCCTGTGCCTGCTGTTATTGCTCCTAACTATACAGCAACCTGCGTTTGCCCAAAAAAAACGCGTGTATGATTATTCTACCGGAGAACCCGTTTTGCAGGAAACCGATACCATTTACCCCGATGAACCGCAGCGCAGCCAAGGCGGCGAGCGTACTTTTCCGTTCATGGTTTTTGAGGCGGGGTTAAATGCCGGGCTTTCTACCGGTTATGAGTTAAAAGAGGTGTTTCCTTTTGGCAACGGCGCAGAGTTTTTACTCCACTTTAACCCCATAAACAGCAACAGGCTATTTGTTGGCCCTATGTTTAGCTTTTACTATTTTACCAACTACTACGATTATGCCACGCAGGATAATTTAATTTGGTGGGGATTTGGCGCACAGGCAAAATATTACATTAAAGACCGAAGCAAAACCCGATGGAATGTTTACCCTGCTGTTTCGGTTAAATATAACCGTGTGACCAACTTTTTAAGCCCCCGGCCGGGTTATGCCGGCAACACCTTAGATGTTTTAAACGGCGGCGGCATGTCTTTTTCATTGGGCGCCGGCATTACCCGAAATTTAACTTACCTTCAGGTTGATTACCACGCTTTTAACCCCATGACCAAAATAGACAAAGATTTGAAAGATCAATTTAATACCAATGCCGGAGGCCTTTATGAACCATACCAATTTAACAAAACCCGAATGGGTTTCGGATATTTGAACATTACTTTGGGCATTCAACTGCCCGTCGGGGGCAGAAGGTAATACAACCCCATAACCCTTTAAAAACACAAAGGCGGCAGTTCTGTAACAAAAACTGCCGCCTTTGCAAAATAGGTTTATTGCTAACGCAAATTTACCCGTAAATGCTACTACTTAGAGCTTTTCATTTTGGCTTCTTTCTTTACAGGTTCCTGCGTTTTTTGCGATTTTTTGCTCTTTGAACAGCTAACACTGCCAAACAACATTGCAGCAGCAAGTAACAGGGTAAATACGCTTTTGAAGTTTACTTTTTTCATGGAACAGATTTTGTTTTAAAATTTTATGAATTTGGTGAATGACTTTAATATGTGTGTTCATCGGGGAACAAAATACTAACGCATTTCAATAAGTTGGCAGTATATGCCGAAAAAAAATTTACTCGCCGCTTTTAACCTCCAGCAATTCCACATCAAAACGCAGTACCGAGTTTGAAGGTATAACACCCAAATCTCTACTGCCGTAAGCTAACCCCGACGGTATAATGAGTACACCCTTGCCACCTTCTTTCAGTTTGGGTATGCCCTCCTGCCAGCCCCTTATTACCCCGCTCAACGGAAAACTAAGGGGTTCTTTGCGGTCGTAAGACGAGTCGAACACGGTACCATTGAGCAGGGTGCCTTTGTAGTGTACGGTTACCAGAGCATTAACATCGGGTTGTTTACCACTGCCTTCGGTTTCTACAATATAGTACAAGCCCGATTCGGTTTTCTGTGCTTTATCGGTCAATCCTTCTTTTTTCAGATAGTTTTGTATGGCATCGTCGTCAATTTTAGCCTGATTGAGGCCAGCCGTATTGGTGGGTGTTTGCGGGGGTGCTGTTTCTTTTACCTCCAGCAATTCCATATCGAAGCGCAAAATAGAATTGGGCGCAATTTTGTCGCCCATGGCGCGGTTGCCGTAAGCCAGCCCCGATGGTATAATAAGTGTGCCTTTGGCGCCTTGGGTAAAAAGGGTTAACCCCTCCTGCCAGCCTTTAATTACCATATTGGGGGTAAACTCAATGGGAGTGCCGCGGTCGTAAGACGAGTCGAACACTGTTCCGTCTAACAAGGTACCTTTGTAATGCACTTTTAGTTTGGTGTTGGGTTTTACCTGTGTGCCATCGCCTTCTTTTTCAATGAAGTAATACACACCCGAATCGGTTTTTTTAAATTTCTTGTGCAGTTTTTGTGCTTTCAGGTACTTGCGTATGGCTTCGTCATCAGTTTGCGCCTGTGTATTTGTTTCGGGCTTTTCTTTGCTGTTGCTTTTTTGTGCCCAAACAGCAGCGGGTTGCCATGCAAGCAACAACAACAGCAATAAAAAACTGCCGGTGCGCCGTGCTTTAAGAAAGAGGTTGTTTTGTTTCATGCAAAAATGTGTTTTTTAATAGAACAATGGTTTTTATCAACTTGCCCTTGTTTTTTAAAGGGCGGCCTATTTAACGCAAATTGTAGATAAAACTGTACTTTTGGCGGGCATACTCCATAAAATATTTAAAGTTCAGTTTTTCGCCGGTAATTCGTTTGCACAGTTCTTCGGCGGGGTAAAGCTGTCCGTATTGGTGTATATTGGTGCGCAGCCATTGCAGGAGGGGTTGCAGGTTGCCGTGCTCAATAAGCGTTTGCAGATACGGAATGTCTTTTGATGCCTGATGAAAAAACTGCGCTGCATAAAAACTGCCCAGCGAGTAGGTGGCAAAATACCCGAAACTGCCGTGCGACCAATGAATATCCTGTAAAACACCTTTGCGGTCGTTGGGCACGGTTACATCAAGGTATTCTTTGTATTTTTGGTTCCAAAGTTCGCGCAGGTCGTTTACCTCCACACTACCTTCTATAAGGGCTTTTTCAATTTCAAAGCGCACCAGTATATGAAAATGGTAGGTAAGTTCATCGGCATTGGTTCGAATAAGCGAGGGGTTTACCTTGTTCATAGACTTGTAAAACGCCTCCAAAGGCACATTGGCCAGCCTTTCGGGAAACTGAGCCTGTAATTGAGCATAGTTGGCTTTCCAGTATGGCAATGAACGCCCAACGTTGTTTTCCCACAGGCGCGATTGCGATTCGTGAATACCCAACGATACGTAAGAACCCGATGGCAAACCGTAGTTATCGGGCAACAGACCTTGCTCATAAAGTGCATGGCCGCCTTCGTGCAGGCAGCCCCAAATCATTTCGTGCAGGTCGTGTTCATTAATTCGGGTAGTAACGCGCACATCGTGCATGCTGAAACTGGTGGTAAACGGGTGTGCCGAAATATCCTGCCGCCCGGCTTTAAAATCGTAGCCCATTTGTTTTAATAATTCTAACCCGAAATGCCATTGCCTGTCCTTGTCGTAATGTTCAAACATCCAATGGTCTTCTACCTGTGGTTGATGGTGAATTTCTTTTACAAAATCAACTAATTGGCGGCGCACATCGGCAAATAAAACGGTAAGGTCGGCCGTTTTTTCACCGGGTTCAAACTCATCAATAAGGGCATCGTAGGGGTGGTCGGCATAGCCTATACAGGTGGTTTCTTCTCGTTTAAGATCCACCAATTGTTTCAGTTGGGGGGCAAAGAGGGTAAAATCGCCCTCGCCATGGTTGGCGCTCCGGGCTTTCATCCATGCCTGATAGGTTGCCGATACCGCTTTGGTAAGCTGCACTACAAAATTGACAGGCAGTTTTTTGCGGCGGTCAATATGTTTTTTGGTTTCGGCAATATTTCTCTGTTGTTCAAAGGTAAGGCTTTCGTCTTCCGAAAGTTTACCCAACAGGTCTTCCAGTTCTGCCGATACGGCCATTTCATGTACCATACCAGCCAGGGTGGCTATTTGCTGGGCGCGGTGGTGCGCCCCTTTTTCGGGCAAATGTACCTCCTGGTCCCAACCCAAAACGGCTATGGCGTGGTTTACATCGGCAATTTTGTGCATTTTAGCTACGTATGTCTGGTATAAATTCATAACCCGGTGTTTGTATTGGTGGTGGTTGGTAACTTAAAAATCGGTAAACGGAATTTTGGGGGAGAGGTGGTTCTCAGTTTCGCCAAACGCCTGCCGCAAGCAGCAGCCATCCGACAATAAAAGACAAACCACCCAGCGGCGTTACCGGACCCAGCCAACGCCAGCCCTCTATGCCCAGCAATGTTTTATTTGCCAGCAAATACAACGAACCCGAAAACAATAATATGCCAACCATAAAAGCATACCCGGCATAAACCAACAACGGGTTGCTGCTGTGCTGCGGCAGCAGTAAGCCCAGTAAAAACAAACCAAGGGCGTGGTAAAACTGGTATTTTACCCCGGTTTCAAACACCTGCAACTGGTCGGGAGTAAGTTTTGCCTTTAACCCGTGTGCGCCAAAAGCGCCCAGCATTACGGCTGCAGCAGCCAGCAAGGCAGCCATTACAATAAAGTTCTTGTGCATAAAATATATGAATGAACATGGTTTACCACAAATAACAGGCTTTGCCTTTTAAGGGTTTCACCCGGTAAAAATTATACAAACAATTTGCTTCAAAGCCAACTAAAAGTGTTAATGTTTGCTATATTTGCCCGAAAAAAACGGCCGGCATACAATAGTATGACAAAACGCGGCTTTTTTTGCGGCAAAAGCGGCTACTTTTTACTGCTTGCGTAACAATAAAAAGCATGGGCGCTTGCTGCCCGCCTGCAAAGGTAATAAAACACCCCACAATGCGCAAAAACACCATTCTTATTCTTACCGTGGCGCTTGCATTTGCAGCTTTGTACCTGTATGTTGCAGCAGATGGCCGGCGCTTACTGTTTTCGGCCATTCCCGAAAGCGCTATTGTGGTATTTGAAACCAATGATGCCCGCCAACTGCACCGGCAGTTAACGCAAAATGCCTCCTTTGCCGATTGGCGGCAGTTTGCCGTAGTGGGTAAATTAGAAAATGCTTTTGGCATATTGGACTCACTCTTTCTAAACCCTGCATTGCCCGATGCCCGAAACCTGCTGGCCTCTTTGCACGTTACCAAAGCCGATGATTACGATTATTTGTTGTTTACCAACCCCGATGCCCTGCGCATGCCTCTGCCCGATTTAATTGACAGCCTTAGCCGCCGGGGCATTCCGTCTGAAATACGAACCTTTAAAAACAGCACTATTTACGAACTTACTCTGCCGCAAAAAAAGGTGTTTACCATTGCGCAAGATGGTAAAATAGTAGTTGCCTCGGCAGTACCCATTCTGGTTGACGAAGCCCTTACCGAGTACCACCGCTGGTTTTCGGGCAATTATGTGCAGTTTGCAAAGGAACTGCCATCGGGCAACGGCGGTTTTACGCTCCACAGCAATTTCAGCAACCTGCATCTGCTCGAAACCATTTTCCTTAAATCGGGCATACAGCAATCGGTTTTTTCTGCTTTGGAACAAAATTTCAGCGGCGCATCTTTTACCATTGCCTCCCGCCAAAACGGCTTTGAGTTAAGCGGTAAGTTGAGCGCAAACAAACAATTGTTTATACTGCCTATATTGCAGCAAAGTTGCCCCCCCAAAGTAACCATTGCCGGCGTAGTACCAAACAACACCGGTTTCCTTTTATATAACCGTGCCAACGATGTGCAAAAAATTGCCCGTTCAAAAAAAGGCGGCTTGTTTAGCGGCAGTTCAAATCTTAACTGGGCGGGTAAAGAATGGGCTTTCGGGTTTACAGAACCCGCATCGGGCAATATGGCCGATATTGCTTTTGCCGCCATTGCCCTTTCCGATTCGGCGCAAGCAGCCAAAGCCATGCGCCAATTGCAACCCAATACAAACGCCAAGCCGCTTATCTACAAAGGTTATACCCTTCAACCGGCCGCAGCCCAAAACATGCTGCAACCCCTGTTGGGCAATAGCGCTGCAGCGCTGTTTAACAACGCCTGGTGTACCATTCTGAACGGCTATGTGCTATTTACCCCAACAGCAGAGCATTTGCAGGTGCTTATTGAAAATTATACAGCCCGGCAAACGCTGGCAACCGATAAACACTACCAACACTTTGAAGCCGGATTATACCCCGAAAGCAACACCTTTGTTTATATTTTGCCCGAAAAACTTACCCAACTTATAAAAGCTACCGCCTCGCAAACTTTTTTGCAGGATTTTACCCAAAAAAACAACTATTACCGCCGCTTTACCCCCTTAGCATTTCAATTGCAAAAATCGGGTAACGAAATTGTAACAACCGGCTTAATTGGCTATGCCCCCCCAAACCACCCAACCAATACCCAACCCAACGCCGAAACCGAAGCAACCCCCGCTACCCTGCTTTGGAGTGCAACCCTTCAAGACCAGGCAGCCCAGGCGCCACAACTGGTTACCAATTTTCTTAACGGCGAAAAAGAACTGCTGGTGCTGGATAAAAGCAACAAACTTTACCTCATTAGCCGCAACGGTAAAGTCTTATGGAACCGCCAGTTTGAAAAACCGGTGCTGGGGCAAATTCAGCAAATAGATTTTTACAACAACGGTAATTTGTACTTCCTTTTTAATACAGCCAACCGCATTTACCTGCTCGACCGCACCGGACAAGATGTGCAAAACTACCCCATAAAACTCAGTTCGGCGGCGGCAAGGGGGCTGCTGTCCGTAGATTTTGAAGGCAATAAAGAATATACCTATTTTGTGCCCTGCGGCAACAACAACATTTACGGCTACGAACAAAGCGGTAAACCGGTGCCCGGCTGGAACCCCCGGCAATACCTGTCGCTTATGGCTTTTGATTTGCAGTATTTTACCTACCTCAACAAACAATACCTGCTGACTGCCAATACCAACGGCAATATTTATCTGCTTGCACCCAACGGACAATTAGAGCAGAAAATTGTAACGGGTAGCCCGCTTGTTAGCCCACCCCAAATTGCCCTGCGCGATGGTAAACCCAAAATAGCAGCCACCGCCCGAAACAGCCAAACCTATGTTATTGCCCCCGACGGCGCTAAATGGAGTAAAAAATACGTACACATTAGCCCCACCGCCGATTTCTTTACCGCCAACCTGCAGGGAAACAACAACGATGAATTTGTTTTTATGAGCAACAACAAGGTGTATGCTTTTTCCGATAAAAAGAAACTGTTTGAATATGCTTTTTCTGATTCCCCCCACCCGGTTGACATTTTTCCGATAACGGTTGCAGACGAAAAATATGCCTATACCGGCGTTTATTGCGAAAACAGCCGCCAAATTTACCTCCTAAACCCCCTTGGCGAAAACTATCCCGATTTTCCGCTACAGGCTTCAACGCCCTTTATTGCCACCGATTTGCTTGATAACAGCGGAACCGTATTAATTGCCGGCGGCATAGATAATAACGTGTTTGCTTATAAACTGAAGTAAGCCGCCGTTTTCACCAAAAAATCCGGGCATTTTACCAAAAAAAGTGCAACGCGAAGTTTACCCTCATTTTCAAAAATTACATGCTTTTGCAAGGCTGCGCCTCCTTTCAAGTTGTGTAAAAAATTCAAAGTATTGTCTTGTAACCTTGCCGTTGCCTGCATACACACACACTTATAACCGGCAAAAAAGGCATACCATTCAAAAACACAAAATCTTTACCCTGCAAGAATTTCTTATTATCTTGCACGCCTTATGTTTACACTTTTACACACCCTGTTTTTTGCCTCTTTTACCTCTGTTCAACGCAGTTGCCGGTATATTGCGCCTGTTGGGGCGCTGCTATTTGGCTGTTTTTTCGGGCTACAGGCACAAAACCCCATTACAGGGTTGGTGTTCAATGCCCAAACCCTTGAACCCCTGCCCGGAGCAACGGTTACGGTATTGCCATCGGGCGCCGGAACGGTTACAGATACATCGGGGCAGTTTACCCTGGCGGCGCAACCGCCCAACCAACGGCTATTGGTTTCTTTCATCGGGTTTCAAAAACAGGAAACAGCCATTCCGGCCAACGGCCGCCCGCTTCGGCTGTTGCTCAACCCGGCTACCGAACAATTAGCAACCATAACCGTAAGTGCCTATAACGGGCATAAACTGCTGCAAACACCGGCCGCCATTGCCCAATTGAAAGCCACCGACCTGCAACAATACGACAATATATCTGCCATACCGGCCATTAACCGCATACCGGGTGTTAAAATGGAGCAGCGCTCTATGGGCAGCTACCGCATTTCCATTAGAGGCAGCCTGTTGCGCTCACCTTTTGGTATGCGCAACATTAAAATGTACCTGAACGACATGCCCATTACCGACGCCGGCGGCGAAAACCCGATAAACAACCTCGACCTATCTTTGCTGGGCAATTTAGAAGTGGTAAAAGGACCGGCCGGCAGCCTGTACGGAGCCGGTACCGGCGGCGTACTGCTGTTTACCACCGCCGCAGCGCCACCTATGCAAACCACCCTGCAAACCAATGCCCTTTGGGGCAGCTACGAACTGCAACAGTACAACGCCACCCTGCACACAGGCAGCAACACGGCAACCCTTAGCGCCGCCTATACCCGCCGCAACTGGAACGGCTACCGGCAGCACGAAACACACCGCTTTGACGGCATAAATGCTATAGCCCGTTTTTTCCCCGATGACAAACGCACCATTACCCTTATGGCGCTGTATGCCGATGTGCGCTTTGACATTGCCGGCAATATAGACAGTGCCGCCACAGCCCTTAACCCCCGGCAATACGGCGGAATTGCCAAAGAACTCAACGCCCATGTTGACAAACAACGGCTCATAACCGGGGTATCGCAGCACTACCGCGCCAACAGCCGGTGGAGCAATGTTTCATCGGCAACGGCTTTTTACGAGGTAAAAGACAACCCTTTTGGTACCAACAATTTTAACAGCGGCTTTAAGCGCGAAAGCGGAAGCGGTTTTAACCTTAGAACACAAACCAACTACCACACCCCGCAAAACAACTATCTGAACGCCCGTTTTAGCGCCGGCGCCGAATGGCTGCACAGTTTTCTGGCTTCAAAAAACTACCAGAATCTGCAAGGCATACCGGGTAATATAACCGAAGATAATGAGTTGTTTCAATCGCAGGTAACGGTGTTTGGACAGGTAAACTTGCAACTGCCCGCACAATTTTTCCTCGATTTGGGCGGAAGCTATAACCTGAACCTCTACCGCATAGACCAACTGCTGGCAACAAGACCCGATTCGGTTAATTTTTCGGCCAATAAAAACCTGAAACCGGTATTTTCGCCGCGTGTGGGGCTTACCAAAATGTTTACGGCTAACTTGTCGGCCTATGCCTCGGTAAGCAGGGGATTTGCACCGCCCGCCGTTGAAGAAATTATTTTACCCGATGGCAAGGTAAATACTGACCTGACCGCCGAAAATGGCACCAATTACGAAATTGGCCTGCGCGGCAGCACTCCAAATGGCCGCCTAAGCGCCGATGTAAGCGCCTACCGCCTGCTGTTAGACAACGAAATTTTGGCCCAAGGGCAGCCCGCCGTTTACTACAACGCCGGTAAAACCCTCCACAGCGGTATAGAAACGGCATTGTATGCACAGTTGGTAAACAACCACTCAACCGTATTGCAACAACTTAACCTTTGGGCTGCTTATGCGCTGCAACAATTTACCTTTGAGCAATACACCCCCGATGCGCCCGACCAATACAAAAACAACCAAATACCCGGCGTACCCAAACATACTTTTTCGGCAGGGGCAACAATGACCCTGCAAGCCGGCCTGTACCTGAATGCCGCCCACTATTACTACGCCAAAATGCCCCTTAACAACGCCAATACCGATTTTGCACCGGCATACCACCTGCTCAATATGCGTACAGGCATTAAACGCACCTTTGTCAAACACTGGCAAACCGAAGTATTTTTCGGAATAAACAATATGTTAAATGCCCAGTACAGTTCGTTTCATAATCTCAATGCCCCCGGCAAACGCTATTTTAACCCTTCGCCCGGTATAAATTACTACGGCGGGGTTAGCATTGGGGTAACATGGTAGGTGTTGGCGGCTAAATACGGTAAAAGGTTATTTTTTGCGTTCTATGGTAAACCATATCAGTTGTTCCAACCCGGTTCTGCCCTCACCTTGCGGAAACTGTGCCAGTAAAGCCAACGCCTCTTTGCGGTAACGGTGCATGGCTTCCTGTGCATATTGAATGCCGCCGCTGTTCCAGACAAAATCTATTACTTCGGCTACTTTTTGTTTGTTGTTGTGCTGGTTTTTAATGGTGTAAATGAGCCAGCGGCGGTCGGCGGCAGAGGCGTTGTTAATGGCGTAAATAACCGGCAGGGTAAGTTTTTTTTCTTTAATATCAATGCCTTTGGGTTTACCGGCATCTTCGGCGCCAAAGTCAAACAGGTCGTCTCTGATTTGGAAGGCGATACCTATTTTTTCGCCAATATCCCACACCATTTGCTGCCATTTAGCATCATTTACCGATGAAGCAAAACCCACGGCACAGGCCGAGGCAATGAGCGATGCTGTTTTTTTTCGGATAATATCGAAATAAACCGGTTCGTCGAGGTTTAGGCTTCGGCTTCGTTCCATTTGCAGCAGTTCGCCTTCGCTCATATCTTTTACGGCTTTAGATACCACCTGAAGCAGGGTAAAATCCTGATTGTCAATTGCCAGCAGCAACCCTTTAGAGAGCAGATAATCGCCTACCAATACGGCCACCTTATTTTTCCAAAGAGCGTTTACCGAGAAAAAACCCCTGCGTTCATAGGCGTCGTCCACCACATCATCGTGTATAAGGGTGGCTGTGTGCAGCAGTTCTATAAGAGCGGCGCCGCGGTAAGTTGTTTCGGTAATATTGCCCATGAGTTTTGCCGAAAAAAATACAAACATAGGGCGCATTTGCTTGCCTTTTCGCTGCACAATGTAGTACATAATGCGGTCGAGCAGGGGTACTTTGCTGCGCACCGATTCTTTGAACTTGCTTTCAAACAGTTGTATCTGGGGTTCTATTGTTTTTTGTATATCGTTGAGCGTAATGCCTGCTGCCATAAGAGGTGGGGTAATAATTGCCTTGCCTGTTTGTTACAAGGGTTAAAGGTACAAATTGTTTGTTTTATAAGGTCATTTTTTCGGACAATGCCCTGTTCTTTCAAAAAAAATTGAAAATTGAGCCGTTTATTTTAATGCTATTTAAAACTTAACCATAGTTTAACATAAAAATCACAAACACAGGCTAACTTGGCAGCCTAATATAATGCCAATGCCCGATTACTATTTATTGATTGTAGTTTTATTGCTGCTTTTTGCCATTGGCGATTTGATAGTAGGCGTAAGCAACGATGCGGTGAATTTTTTAAATTCTGCCATAGGTTCAAAAGCGGCGCCGCGCAAGGTAATTATGTGGGTAGCAAGTATTGGCATTTTTGCGGGCGCTGCTTTTTCGGGCGGCATGATGGAGGTGGCACGAAAGGGTATATTTAACCCTTCGTTTTTTGTTTTTGCCGAGGTAATGATAATTTTTGTTGCGGTAATGCTTACCGATATAGTATTGCTTGATGTATTTAACACATTTGGGTTGCCTACCTCCACTACTGTTTCGCTGGTATTTGAATTGTTGGGCGCTTCGGTAGCAATAGGATTGGTAAAGATTATACAAAACGGGCACTCTCTTGCCTTGCTTGCCAACTACATTAATGCTTCTAATGTAACGTCCATTGTATCGGGCATTTTTTTGTCGGTGTTGTTTGCGTTTGTTTTTGGTGCGGTGGTTCAGTATTTTTCGCGCCTGCTGTTTACCTTTAACTTTAAATATAAACTACCTGCTGCCGCCATTATCTGGTCGGGTGCCGCGTTATCGGTAATGACCTATTTTTTGTTTATTAAAGGCATTAAAGGGGCGGCCTTTATTTCTGCCGATTTTGCTGTGTTGGTAAATTCCAATGCCGGGTTGTTAATAGGTTGTTCATTTGCTGGATGGGTGTTGTTGCTGACGGTTATGCACTTGTTTGCCATTAATGTGCTGCGTGTAGTGGTATTGTTTGGCACATTTTCTTTGGCCATGGCTTTTGCCGGAAACGATTTGGTAAATTTTATAGGCGTGCCGATGGCAGGATACGAAGCCTGGCGTTCATGGTTGGCATCGGGCGCTGATGCCAATGTTTACAATATGCAGGTACTGAGCGGGGCGGTAAAACCCAATACCATTTTTTTAACCCTTGCCGGCTTAGTTATGACGTTTACCCTATGGTTTTCGCGCAAGGCGCGCACGGTTACCAATACAGAGGTAAGCCTTGGCCGGCAGGAAGAAGGAATTGAAAAATTTGAGCCTAATATTCTTGCCCGAATGTTGGTTCGGTTGAGCTGGTTTACCGGTGTACGGGCAAAGCAACTTATTCCGGCAAGTTGGTTTAACAAAGCCGAAGCCCGTTTTACTCCTCCTCAATCTGACGCGCAAACTGCAAACAATGGCATCAATGCACCCGCCTTTGATCTGGTAAGGGCATCGGTTAACCTTACCGTAGCAAGTGCGCTTATCGCTTTAGGCACTTCATACAAATTGCCGCTCTCTACTACTTATGTTACCTTTATTGTAGCCATGGCCTCTTCACTGGCAGACGGCGCCTGGGGCCGCGACAGCGCCGTTTACCGCGTTTCGGGCGTTTTGCATGTAATTGGCGGCTGGTTTGCCACTGCTCTAATAGCATTTTCGGTATCGGCAATTTTTGCAGTTCTCATTTATCAGTTGGGTGGCTGGGCTTTGGCCGCCCTTATTTTGCTGGCAGCAGGGTTAATTGCCGGCAGCTTTTTGCACCACCAAACCCGCGAAACAGAAAATGAGCGCATTCAACAGTTGCTTGCCAACAACAACAGCCTTAAGGATAAAGAATTGGCCCGCGACACTGCCCTTAGCATTGCCAATACCCTGGCAACGGTAAAGCAAGCTTATCAACTGGCGCTGGAAGGCCTCAAAACCGAATCGGAAACACAGCTAAAGAAAACAAAAAAAATTGTTAAAACGCTCAAACAGCAAAATAAAGAGTTTAAAGTTAAATTACTGCACGCCTTGCAACGAATTGAAGAAGAAGATGCCGAAGCAGGAAGCGTTTTTTTATTGGTGTATGATTTGGAACAAGACATTTCGCAGTCAATTATGCACATCATTAAATCTTGCAGAGAACATGTAGAAAACATGCACACCCCACTACAGGCGCAGCAAATACAACAATTAGAATATTTGCAAGAATTGCTCAATAATTACCTGCTGCTAATTATTGAGGGCTTTAAAAATTATAATTTCAATACCTTGCAGCAAGTGTTGCAACAAAAGCAGGCTCTCTTTGAAAACCTTGAAAATATGCTGGCTTTGCAAATAAACGGCATTAAACAACATCAATACAACGCTACCAACAGCCACCTGTTTTTTAACATACTGCTCGAAACCAAAGATATTATAGCTGTTGCTGCCAGGTTTATGAAACTCTATAACCGCCTGCACCTTGCCTATGACAACCCGCAGCAAAAACACCGCCTCATTGCACAAACAACCACAAAAGGGTAGTTGCTTGCCCCATACCTCCTCTATAGGGGAAACAGCATTAGGTCGTTTACAAAATTCCGGATATGTTTTTAGCGGCCTCATGTAACTGCCATGCCGGTTAAACACTCAATTTTCAGAACTGCGCAATAATTTTATGTGTGTGCGGGTAAACAATTTGGGGACAGAAAAAAAGCCGTAACTTGCGCAAAAATCTCACCCAATTCAATTTATACCTGCTTTTTATGCTTATGTACAACCACGCCAAACACCTTATGCGCATTGCAACCACCTGCTTCTGTTACTTTGCAAGCCATATACTGCTGGCCCAATGTGCCGATTATACGCAGCAAAATGCCCCCACCCCCGATGCCTGCAATACGTCTTACAACCTTGTTAATGCCGTTAACCAATGCAAAAAAGTGTGTATAGACATGACCACCGCAACCGGCAGCACCTCGCCCATACCCTCTTGCGGCTCAGGCACACTTACCAACGATATTTGGTTAAGTATGCTAAACCCCTACGCCAATATACCCGGTTACGATGGCTCGCTGGTATTTGGCTGGAAAAGCTACCCCGGCTACCCCAACAACAACCCCACCGTAGCGCTGCATTTAGACGTGCAGGGAAGCGTTTCGTTTGGCTTTATACCCTTACCGCTTTCTATTAACTGCACAGATGGCTTTTTGGCCGATAATATTACCTGCACCGACAACACTGATCCCAGCTACGATGCACAGTTGGTTTTAGGCGCCGGAACCGTACCCACCAATGCCCAAATAAGAGATCTTATCATAAGTTCGGCGGGCGCCACCAATGCCACGGTCAACAGTTCGCAGCTTTGGATGCAAATTGAAACCTTTAACAACGTGCCGGGCATTGTGTGCTTTGAGGTTTCTACCTATCAGCCCGGGTTTTCATGCGGCGACCCCAACACCGTAACTTTCACCAATACCGGTATTACCCAAACCCAAAACATTAGCGGCTGCCTCTGCAATTCGGCACAAAACAGTGGTTACTTTAACCCCGCCAACACCCCATGCAGTACCAATGCGGCAACTTTTAACAGCACCACCGCCTACTACCAGATTACCGCACCCTATGCCTGCAACCAATTTGAAATACGCCTGCTCAACTGGGGTGGTACCGGCGATGTAAATGTTAGCCTGCTCGGTAACCTGTCTTGCCCCGATATTGTTACCTACGATGCTATGGGCAACGTAACCGGCACTTACCCCGGCTTGTTGGTAGATAGCGCCGATGTACTTGCCGAAGACTGCCTCAATACTTTAGGAAATAATTACCTATCAACCCCCTTCACCACTTGCCTGCCGGCCGGCACTTACTGGCTGCTCATATCGGGCGCTGCCGATAAAAGCAACTACACGGCAAGTATTACGGTAAACAACAACACACCGGTAGTAGTACAGGCATCGGCCATACTGGAAGGTGCTTATACCGGCAGCGCCATGACCACCAACCTTACCAACAACCAGCAATTGCCGCTTACCCAACCTTTTAACCGCCCGCCCTGGAATTATTTTGGCACCGAAAGTGTAGCCAATGCTGCCGCCATACCCGCCAATACTGTTGATTGGGTGCTGCTGGAAGTGCGCGACGCAGCCGATAAAAACCTTGTTGCCGAGCGCAAAGCCGCCTTTTTGCTCAGCAATGGAGCCATAGTTGATGTAAACGGCACTACCAACGGGGTTAACTTTTTCTATATAACCGCCAATACCAACTACCACTTAGCGGTAAAACACCGAAACCACTTAGGCGCCATTACCGCCAACGCCGTACTATTGCCCAATGCAGCGCCGGTAAACTTTACCAACGCCGCTATGGCAGAACAAGCCGCCACACAGTTGGTAAATATTGGCGGCGCCTACGCCCTGCGCGCAGGCGATTTAAATGCCGACGGCATTATTTCGTTTTCCGATATTAATACTTATGCTTCGCAACTGTTGGGAACCAGCCCTTACCGAGATGCCGACTGCAACCTGAGCGGAACGGTAAGCATTGTTGATTTTAACCTGCTGCGACCCAACATTGGCGCCATTGGTGTTAGCAGTATAAGGCAGTAGAACTTAAAAAACTATTGTTCATACTGTTTCAATTGCTCCTGCACTTTTTTGGGCAGGCTGTTTCGTACCAAGTCATAAGAGTGGTCAATGAGTTGCAGCACCAGGGCAGCGGAAACCGAACCATCTAATACAAGCGTATTCCAGTTTGCCTTGTTCATGTGGTAGCCGGGTTTTATGGCATTGTATTCGCTGCGCAACTGTATAGCCCTTTCGGGGTCGCATTTCAGGTTTATTTGTTTAGGAGTGGCGTCAAGGGCAAGCAGGGCAAACATTTTACCCATAACCTTAAACACCAGAGTTACCTCATCAAAAGGAAAACCTTCGGTAACACCGGGTTTTTGCAGGCAGTAGTTTCTTATGTTTTCAATATCCATATTTGGGTATAGCGTATTAAAGAGGTTTAGACATCATCGCGGTATATTGCTGTTATGCGGGTCGGTATGAGGGTGTCCAAGCAGGCTGTCCAATTGCTGTTCAATTTCGGGGGTTAGCAGGTGTTCCATTGCTTCGGCATCATCATGCACATGGTCTGCTGCCAGTTTCAGGTGTTGCGAAAGGTACAGCTCCCACAACCGGTGCAGGCGCACTATGTGGCGGGCTTTTTCCATGCCGGCCGGGGTAAGTTGCCAGCCCGATATACCTTGCTGCCTTGTTATCCATTTTTTTGCATGTAACCTGCGCAGGCCGGTTTTAAGTTGAGGCAGCGGCATATTTCGTATGGTTAGCAGTTGTTCAATGCCGGCTGTAAGGGGTATTTGCGGGGTTGTTTGTTGTTCGTGCAGGTAATAAAACATTTTCAGTACGTTTTCTTCCAGCATTTTAAGGCGGTTGTGGCGGTTTTGCAGCCACTTGGCCAACAGCCCCCGTTTGGGAGCCACCAACATAGAAACCAAAGCAAGCAACGTAAGGGACACCACTACCCACGGACCGGTAGGCATGGCCGGCATAAGGTACGATATAAAAGCGCCGGCAACCCCACCTACTGCGCCAAACAATGCAGCCAACGGCAACATAACCCTAAGCCGGTTGGTCCAGAACCTGGCCGCCGCAGCCGGGGTAATGAGCATGGCCGACATAAGCACCACGCCAACAGCCTGTATGCCGGTGGCCACTGCCAGCACGGTAAGGATTGACAACAGGGTTTCCAGCACCCGAACGGGCAGCCCTATGGCGCGGGCAAAATTTTCATCAAAGGCAAGCAGGGTAAAATGTTTAAACAGCAGCGCCACTACCGCTATAATAAGAGCAGCAAGCGTTCCAAAAACATATACATCGCCGCTTAACATAGAAGCCGCTTTACCAAACAAAAACTTGTCAAGCCCCGATTGAGCGGCATTGCCCGATTGCTGTATGACCGTAAGCAGCAAAATGCCCACACCAAAAAATACCGATAACACCAATCCTATGGCTGTATCGGGTTTTATGCGGCTGTGTGTGCTAATAACATCAATAACCCACAACGACAGCCAGCCGGTTGCCACAGCGCCGGCCAGCAACACAAACGGGTTTTTAACACCTGTAAGCATAAATGCCAGACAAACCCCCGGCAGTACCGAGTGGGCAATGGCATCGCCCACCAGCGCACGGCGGCGCAAAAGGGTAAAACAGCCCACCACCCCGGCGCTGGCGCCCAGCAATACCATGCCAGTTACCACATAGCGCACATTGGCATTGGCAAGCAGCAAAAAATCAAGCAGTTGGTTGGCTGTGTTCAAAATGCGGCAGGTGTTAAAAAAACAGTTCAAATAAACAGTAAAACCGCATTGGAGGTTTGCATGCGCTTTAACTCCAATGCGGTAAGGTTGGTTAATAAACTACTACCGGGCGTAAGAAATGGCTCTTTTTTCTCTTATAACCGTTACTTTAATTTGCCCCGGGTACTGCATTTCGGTTTGTATTTTTTGCGAAATAATGAACGACAGTTCTTCTGCCCGTTCATCGGCCACTTTTTCACTTTCCACAATTACCCTTAGTTCGCGTCCGGCTTGTATGGCATACGCTTTGTCCACGCCTTCGTAAGACATGGCTAATTGCTCCAGTTCGTTAATGCGTTTGAGATAGGTTTCCAAAATTTCGCGGCGGGCACCCGGCCGGGCACCCGAAATGGCATCGCAGGCCTGTATTATGGGCGAAATGAGGTAAGTCATTTCAATTTCGTCGTGGTGGGCGCCAATGGCATTTACAATGGCCGGGTGTTCTTTGTGTTTTTCGGCCAGTTTCATACCCAGCAATGCGTGCGAGAGTTCGGTTTCCTCTTCGGGTACTTTTCCTATATCATGCAGCAGTCCGGCGCGTTTTGCCAGTTTTATGTTATTTGCCCCCAGCCCCAGTTCTGCGGCCATAATGCTGCAAAGTTTGGCGGTTTCTATGGAGTGTTGCAGCAGGTTTTGCCCGTAAGAAGAGCGGTAGCGCATACGTCCTACGGCTTTTATGAGTTCGGGATGCAGCCCGTGAATGTTAAGGTCTATTACCGTTCTTTCGCCAATTTCAATAATTTGCTGTTCTAATTGTTTTCGGGTTTTGGCTACTACTTCTTCAATTCGGGCGGGGTGAATGCGGCCATCGGCCACTAAGCGTTGCAGCGAAAGGCGGGCAACTTCGCGCCTTACGGGGTCGTAGCCCGATATGACGATGGCTTCCGGGGTATCATCTACAATAATTTCAACGCCGGTAGCGGCTTCCAGTGCTCGTATGTTGCGGCCTTCGCGCCCGATGATTTGTCCTTTTACATCATCAGATTCGAGGTTAAACACCGATACTGTATTTTCTATGGTATGCTCGGCGGCGGTGCGTTGTATGGTTTGGATAATGATTTTTTTTGCCTCTTTGTTGGCCTTCAGTTTGGCTTCTTCCACTATATCTTTTATGTAAGCCATAGCTTCGGTTTCGGCTTTTTCTATGAGCGAATTTACCAGCTGTTGTTTGGCTTCTTCGGCGCTAAGGCCGGCCAAAGTTTCGAGGCGGCGGGTAAAATCGGTTTCGTGTTTAATTTTTTGTTCGGCAATTTCAGCTATTTGTTTTTGGATGGTCTGGCTTTCGCGCTCCAGTTCCTGTTTTTTGCTGTTTACCGTTTCAAGTTGTTTGGTCAGGTTGTCTTTGTTTTTTTGAATCTCGTCGGCGCTTTGTTTAACTTCGTCGGCTTTTTTCTTTAGTTCGTCTTCGCTGATTTTGAGTTGTTCAATGCGTTGGCGAAGGGCATTTTCTTTTTGTTTGATTTTGGTTTCGAGTTCTTCGACTTTTTTTCTGTTGGCGGCAAGGTGTTTGTCCGATTCGGTTCTGAGCGCCTGGACTTTTTCTTTGGCTTTATAGAGGAGCGCTTTCTTTTGTTCTTCGGCTTCGTGTTCGGTGCGGGCATGTATTTGCCGCGCTTCTTCTTCGGCTTTGGAAACGAGTTCTTTTGCAGCAATTGCCGATAGCTTTTTACCTGCAAAATAACCCGCCACCGCCGCTATTATGCCTGCAATGACGATGATTACTATTTCCATAGGGCTTTTTAATTGTTGGTGATTTAAAACCGGTATATGATAAAATGTTTTTTATGCAAATTAAGTGTTTTGTTGACACAACCTTGCTATAACCACAGCAACAGGTTGATTGGTTCATGCAAAACACCTTAAAAGAAACCGGTAAAGACGTATGCGATGCCGTCAGAGGGGGTGCAACTTTAAAGAGGACAAGACATAGGGCTACTGCTTACTGATGAAATCGGCCAAAATTTCATCGAGTTGGGTTAATTTATTGCCGGTTTCCTGATTGTCCTTTTCAATTTGCTCTTGTTTTTCGAGCAAATCAACGCAAATGGTAAGGGCTGCCATGGCAAGATAATCGTATTTATCCTTGGCGCCGTACATATCCTGCATTTCGCGCATACGGTGCTTAATAATTTTAGCGGCAAGGTTTACTCTTTCTTCGTCTTCGGGCAGTACTTTTATTCTGTAAGTGCGGTCGGCAATAATAATTTTTATGTCTTTTTCTCTTCCGTGTTCCATGAGTTCAGTTTTGCCTGTTGTTGCGGGCATGGTTAACCGTTAAGTGTATTCAGGCACTTATCTACCTCTTTAATTACGTCGCTAATGGCTGTTTTAAGATGTTCGCGTTTGCGTTTGGTATAGGCGGTTTCAATTTCGGGTTCCCCCTGTGTTTCACCGCTTTCCACTCTGGTAATTTTTTCCTGTAAGTTGTCTATTGTTTTTTGTTGTTCTTCTAACTGTTGGTTAAGGTGTTTTTTTTCTTCAAGCAATTGCATATAGGCCTGCTCCAGTTCCATAAAATTGTCCATAACCGTAGTTATTTTGGCAATTATGTGGTCAATTTGCTGGTTAAGGGTTGGCATATTTCAGCTTCTTGAAAGGGTATTATTTCTTTGCTTGTAAAGTTAGGGCAAATTGTTTAAATAATACCATGGTTACCTCAACTTTATGGCAAAATTAATTGTATGCAGTTATGGGTAGGATGCGGCGCGGTTTGCCGGTGGCGGTATTTACTGTCTTAATTCGGCATGGAGTTGCTGGCGGCAGGCTGTTTCAATGCGGTTCATTACCCGTTCAATGTCTTTATCGGTAAGGGTTTTGGTGTTATCTTGCAGTATAAACGCTATGGCATAAGACTTTTTGTTTTGCCCCAGTTTGGCTTGGTCTTCATACATATCAAACAGGGTTACGGAATGCAGCAGGGCGCCGGCGTTTTTTACGGCTACATCGGCCACCTGCGCAAAGGTGATTTCTTTGTCGAGCAAGAGTGCCAAGTCGCGTCTTACGCTGGGAAAACGGGGTATTTCGGTAAAACCCAGTTTTTGGTTGCTGAGCAGATTAAGTATGGCGTTCCAGTAGAGGTTGGCAAAGTAAACGGGTTGTTTAAGGTCAAACTGCCGTTGCTTTTGTGTGGTTATGGGTCCAACAAGGGCAACCTGCTCATTTTGGTGGTAATATGCCAGGGCGTATTGGAGGTGGTTGGCTGGCTGTGCAACTATTTGTTGCTGCAATGCGGCAATGCCTAAGCGCTCCAGCACTTTATCAACCGCTTCTTTGGCATCAAAAAAATTGAGTTCGCGCGGTTGCAGACGCCAACTTTCGCGGGTATTGTTGCCGCACAAAAACAAGGCAAGGTGTTCCTGTTCGGCATATTGCGTATTTGCGGTTTCGGAAATGCTGTAGGTATGTCCAAATTCAAACAGGCGCAGATCGGTATTTTTGCGGTTCTGGTTTCGGGCTATTACCTCCAGCCCCGAGTAGAGCATGGTTTTGCGCATTACGTTATAATCGGCATTAATGCTGCTGAGGAGTTTTACCAGTCCTTTGCTGTCGTTTTCGGTATAATAGTTGGCATTGCTGATGGAAGCCGACATAATTTCCTGAAACCCGATGCCGGCCAGCAAATCGGCCACTATGTTTTTAAGCGCCTGCGAGTGGGGTTTTTGAGTATAGGAAACCGATGACTGAATTTTGTTGGTAAACGGTATGTTGTTTAACCCGTAAATTCGTATAATTTCTTCAATAACATCGGCTTCGCGGTGAACATCGGTTTTATTGGTGGGTACAGCCACCAGCAGGGTATCGGGGCTTTCCTCCAGAATATCCATTTCCAGGGCGTGCAGGATATTTTTTACCTGTTTAGGAGCCATGTCGATGCCCAGCAGGCGTTTCAGGTGGCTGTAAGTGAGGGTAACCTGTAGTTTTTCTGCGGGCTGCGGGTAAATGTCGGTAATGTTTGACGAAATGGTGCCACCGGCCAGTTCTTTAATGAGCAGGGCGGCTCGTTTAAGGGCATACACGGCTAAGTTGGGGTCAACGCCTTTTTCAAAGCGGGTAGCGGCATCGGTTCTAAGGTTGAGGCGGGTAGCGGTTCGGCGCACAAAACGGGGGTTAAAGCAGGCGCTTTCTAAAAAAATGTTTTGGGTTTGTGCCGTAACGCCCGAGCCTATGCCGCCAAATACGCCGGCAATGCACATACCCTTGTTGTTGCCGTTGCAAATCATCAGGTCGTCGGCGTTCAGTGTACGGGCTACCTCATCTAAGGTGGTAAACGTGGTTCCCTGGGGCAGCGTTTTTACGCGCACGGTTTTTTGGTCAATACGGTCGGCATCGAAAGCGTGGAGGGGTTGCCCCAGTTCGTGCAGTACAAAATTGGTAATGTCCACCACGTTGTTAATGGGGCGCAACCCGATGGATTTAAGGCGTTCCTGCAACCATTCGGGCGATTCTTTTACCGTAACCCCGCTAATGCTTACCCCCGAATAGCGCGGGCAGGCATCGGTATTTTCAACCACAATGTTAATGGGTAAATGGTGGTTATCGGGTTTAAAATCTGCCACATCGGGCATTACCACCGTTGCATCTATTTTGTAATTGACCTTTAGTACAGCAGCCAAGTCTTTGGCCACACCAATATGGCAACCGGCATCGGAGCGGTTGGGGGTAAGGCCTATTTCAAAAACATAGTCTTCGGGCAGTTGCAGGGCATCTTTGGCGGGTATGCCCACCGGGGTTTGCGGCGGAAGCACCAAAATACCGTCGTGGTTGCTGCCGGTGCCTATTTCGTCTTCGGCGCAAATCATACCTTCCGAGGTTTCGCCGCGTATTTTAGATTTTTTGATGGTAAACGGCTCGCCTCCCATTGGGTACAGTACGGCGCCCACCGTGGCCACTATTACTTTTTGCCCAACAGCCACATTGGGTGCGCCGCAAACAATTTGCAAGGGTTGCGGTTGCCCTATATCTACGGTGGTAAGGGTTAGCTTATCGGCGTTGGGGTGTTTTTGCGCAGTAAGTACCAGTCCGGTAACCAGACCCTGTAAACCGCCGGGTATGGCTTCGGTTTTTTCTATGCCTTCTACTTCCAGCCCTATATCGGTAAGAATTTCGCCGGTTTTTTCGGCGGGCAGGTCAATTGGCAGGTATTCTTTAAGCCAGTTGTATGAAATTTTCATGTACGCAAATTACTTGTTTAAGCGGGCAAAGATAAGAAAAATGTTACTAAATACTACTTTTAAGGCGCTTAAAGTAGCAACGGCAAGCACGCCAAACAAAGCCGGGCAAGTTGCCCAATAAGGTAAAACAAACCATATTTGCACAAAAGCCTGTGTTTAGTTTTCGTTATACCGGGTTTATTGCCTATTTTGCGGCCAAATTCAGCAACCAATACCCATAGCACCTTAACAAATACAAAACCCAATGACCGATTTTATTTTAGAAGTGTTAAAAATTTCCATACCTGCCGTTGTTGTACTGGTTACTGCATGGCTGTTACTGTCAAACATGTTAGATAACTCGGTTAAAATGAGACAGCTGGAACTTGCCCAGCAACGCCTGCAATTTAACAGCAAACGCGCGCAGGATAGCCTGCCGGTGCGCCTTCAGGCCTATGAGCGCTTGTCGTTGTATCTTGAGCGCATGCACCCTCAGGCGCTCATACAGCGCACCCGCGAAGAAAACATGACCGCCCCCGAAATGCAAATGGCGCTTATTACCACCATTCGCACCGAATTTGAATACAATATTACCCAGCAAATTTACGTATCATCGGAGGTTTGGGCTATGGTTAGGGGCGCTACAGAAGAAATGATTAGCATCATTAACCAACTTTCGGTAAAACTGCCCACCGAAGCCAGCGGAACCGACCTTAGCCTGGCCTTTTTGCGCTATTTTTTAACCGATACCGGTGTGCTGCCCACCCAAAAAGCCTTAGACCAGCTAAATGAGGAAGCCAAACTGCTGTTTGCTGTTTAGTTGCCGTAAAAATAGAAATGCACTAACTTTACCCAACAAAAGTACATGCCACCCTATGGAAAATCAACAGGAACGAAAGGAAAAATTTTTAACCGACTCCGACATTGAAATACAGCGCGTGTACCCGCCGTTGCCCGATGCAAAACTCGAAGAACCCGGGCAGTTTCCGTTTACCCGCGGCGTACATGCCGCCATGTACCGAAGCCGGCTGTGGACCATGCGCCAATATGCCGGGTTTTCTACCGCCGAAGAATCAAACAAGCGTTACCGCTACCTGCTCTCGCAGGGAACAACCGGCTTATCGGTGGCTTTTGACCTTCCTACCCAAATAGGCTACGACTCTGACCACGATTTTGCCGAAGGCGAAGTGGGTAAAGTGGGCGTTGCCATTGACTCCATACGCGATATGGAAGCGCTCTTTAACGGTATTTCACTGCAAGAGGTTTCTACCTCTATGACCATTAACGCCACCGCCTATATTTTGCTGGCGCTCTACATTGCCCTTGCCAAAAAACAAGGCGCCGACCTCAGTAAACTGAACGGAACAGTGCAAAACGATATTTTGAAAGAATACGCCGCAAGAGGCACCTATATTTACCCGCCCCGCCCCTCTATGCGCATTATTACCGATATTTTTGCCTATTGCAGCAAAGAACTGCCCAAATGGAACACCATTTCCATATCGGGCTACCATATACGCGAGGCAGGCTCATCGGCAGCGCAGGAACTGGCTTTTACCCTGTCTAACGGTAAAGCCTACCTCATGGCTGCGCAAAACGTTGGGCTTAATATAGATGTGTTTGCCAAACGGCTGTCGTTTTTCTTTAATGCACACAACAACTTTTTTGAAGAAATAGCCAAGTTTAGAGCAGCCCGCCGCATGTGGGCCAAAATAACTGCTGCATTGGGCGCCACCAACCCGCAGGCACAAATGATGCGGTTTCATACGCAAACCGGCGGCTCTACCCTTACCGCACAGCAACCGTTGGTAAACATAAGCCGCGTAACCATGCAGGCGTTGGCCGCCGTTTTGGGCGGAACCCAATCATTACACACCAACGGCTACGATGAGGCGCTCTCGCTGCCCACCGAAGAAGCTGCCCGAATAGCCCTGCGCACCCAACAGGTTATTGCCTATGAAAGCGGCGTAACCGACACCGTTGACCCCCTTGCCGGCTCGTATTTTATTGAAACCCTTACCAACCAATTAGAAGAAGCCGCACAAAAATATATGGACAAAATTGATGCCATGGGCGGCGCCGTGCAGGCCATTGAACAAGGTTATATGCAGGAACAAATAGCCGCCTCGGCCTACCGCTACCAGCAGGATATTGAAACCCGCGAAAAAATTATTGTGGGCGTAAACCAGTTTACCATAGAAGAACCGCAGCAAACACACCTCTTCAGGGTTGACGATGCTATAAGAAACCTGCAAATTGAACGCCTTAAAGCCCTGCGCGCCTCCCGAAACCAACAAGAGGTAACCGCCGCACTTGCCGAGGTTGACCGCTGCGCCAAAGAAAACATTAACCTCATGCCATCGGTTATTGCGGCCGTAGAATGCCACGCCACCCTGGGCGAAATTGCCGATACCCTGCGCGCCATTTTTGGCGAGTACAAGGGTTAAACAAATACCTGCCTTTTTACACCTGCCCCAAACGGGCACACACTATCCTACTGCTTGCTGCCGCCCAAAATTTTGGGCAGGCAATGGTGTGGTTTTGGAATAATTTTTGCCAAAAATGAAAAAATTTTTTGTGTAAGTTGTTTTTTTGAAAAAATTTTTAGTCTTTTGCTAAATAATTTGACAATAAACCGACAAAAAACACCCTCTTGCACAAAAAACAGGCTAACCCTTTTTCCTCACCAACCCAAACACAGCCCCGTTTATAATGTTACAGCACCTTAGCACTATTGGTTTACTTGAGTTTTTTGGCGTAGAACACACCGCAAATGTGCAAATACCCCTGTTCGGCAGTTGTATTTCGGCCGGTTTCCCCTCTCCGGCCGATGATTATGTAGAACTAAAAATTGACCTTAACCATTACCTCGTAAAAAACCCGGCCGCCACCTTTTACGTGCGTGTGAAAGGCAACTCTATGGAAAACGCCGGCATTTACGAAGGCGATATTCTGGTAGTTGACCGCGCCCTGCCACCCAAAGACAATGATATAGCTATTTGTGTCATAACCGGCGAGTTTACCGTAAAACGAATTACCAAACGCAAAGGCCGAATCTGCCTGCTTGCCGAAAATACCAACTACCTGCCCATAGAAATAGCCGAAGACACCGATTTCCAGATTTGGGGCATTGTGTCTTACATTATTCACAAAGCGCAATAAAAAAATGTAGTAAAAACTAATAAACTATTTTTGAAAATTGCAAAAAAACATGTAATATATAAAAATTAAATTTACCGAAAATTAAAAATAAATTTGTTTTTCTAAAAACCTTTCGATAAATTTGGGTAAATTACTGCCGCCCCAATATTGACCAAACATAAAAGAAACGAAAAGTACATAATAACCCGGGTCAAATAAGCCAAAAATTGAGGGCACCGCTATACGGGCAATTCTAAAATGCGCTTTAAAACAAGCGCAGTGTGTAAACCTCCCCATAGTTAAAAATAGGGATGAAACAATTCGTGAGGCGGCCGATTTACAAGGTGTCAAAAATGGTTAGTAGTGGCGCAAAGCCAATTTTGGGTTAAAAAACAAGTGAAATGCTATTCACCTGTCGGGTTTAACTGTACTTACCAGAAAAAGTGCTTTTAGTACCTGTTTTATTTTGTAAGCTAAAATTGTTACCCATGAAAACACTTAAACCAATCCTCACCGTATTGGCAGGTTGCTGTTTTGCCATTGCTTTTGCCTGCAATACCTTGTATGCCACTACCAATGTACCAAAAGGCGGGGCCGATATTCCCGTAGGTCCCGGCGGCAACAGCCAGCAAGTTAAAGTTAAAAACACCACCGGCAAAACTGCCACAGATATTACCATAACCATATATAAAGACGATAACTCTGCCGTACCCAATATTCAAAGTATTGATATTGCAAATGCTGCCGATACGTTTGACGATAACGACAACGGCATTAAAGACCCGGCCGAAACCGATAATACCGATTCCTCGCCCGGTACTACCGGCAGAGCCATTACCCCATCGGGTACAAGCGACATTAAAGACGGCGAAACTGCAACGGTAAACATCGGATTTACCGGCAATTTGCCCCCGGGTGCCAAATTAAAAGTGCGCTTTTCTACCAAAGACAACAGCAATAAACACTACGATATGTGTGCCACCTCACAACTTAGAGGGGTGGGTAATACCTACAATATAAATATTCCAAAAGGCACACACACAGTTTACACCGAAGCGCTCAATATAACCGTAAACAACATTACCGGTTTTATGCTGCAAATTCCGCCCACCGCCGGTATCAACTTCAACAGTATTCTCATAGCCTCGCCTTTTCAGGCAAGTGTGGTAAATATAGCAGGCAATCAGGCAAACATTATACCCAATCCTTCCTTAGAGCCATTTCAACAAATGGAACTTTATATTCAGTTAAACACAGCGCCTACTGCCGCCACCGGTGCCAATGTTGTGGTGGTTACCATGGGGCAGGAAACCCGCCCCAACTGCATTTTTCCGGTTATTACCGGCGCAGTAGGTCGTCCAAGTGCTTGGCCTCCTTTTTTTGATGTTTTTACCACTGTTGCCTTCAACCCTGCACCCATGAATTGTAAAGATTTTACCTTTACCAACAGCACCGGTCAGGCAGCCTCCGATTTTCATGCCATTTTTGCAGGTACGGGCGGTTCGCTCGAAACTGCCGTTGTTACCGCACCCGCCGGCTGCGGCGAGCCTAAAATTCCGTCTAACGGCAAGGTGGGCAACCGCTCCGAAATAGAATGGCCCTCTGCCTGCATACCGGCGGGCAGTACTATTACCATACGCGTTTGTACCCAAAACGGACCCTTAGCTTTTGCCGGCGGGCACTGGACAAATAAAGGCAAAAATATAGGCAACATTAACATAAGCGATGTTACCGATACCGGCAACGACCAAGGCATACCGGGCAACAGCTATTTTGTACAAACAGGCGATAATACCCTTACTTTTTTGCCCGACGGAAGTGGGTTGCAAACCATTCAACAGAGCAATATTTTAATTCCCGAAATTCCCTTTGATGTATCGGTAAGCGCATCGGGAGGCGGGTTTCCGTGTGCCTTTACCCTCCCCAACAATCCAATGTTTAATGCTGTGCCCTGCTCTGATATAGCCGGCACACCCTTTCCGCTTGCCGAGTACCCGCGCATTGCTGTATTGGTAAACCAACCTGTTATTTTTACCAATGGCGCTAACCCCGTTACTGACATAAACATTACCCCACCGGTTATGCTTAACCCAATCCAAAATTACCTGTGCGGCACAGATTATCAGGTGGTAAATAATTTGGGTAACTGGGCTGCCATTTTTGAGCGCCAGGGTAATATGGGCGTAGAAATTACCTATACCAATGGCTTAACAGAACGCTACATTGTAGAAGTAGGCACCAATAGTACCAATGCCGGCGAAACCGAAGGAGCGTGTCTGGGCGGCACCAGTACCGAAGTGGACTGCGGCGCACCCGATGTAGTGGTAGTGAGCGGTTCGCTGGGTTTTCCGCACGCATGGGGCGAAGTGGGTGAGGAATGCGGAGATGTACACGAAGCCGCCGAAGCCATTTGCGCCGCCTATGAAGCCAACGGCAACCAACCCATATCCGTTACCGTAGATGCACACGGCTCATCGGGCAGTATAGAAATAGGCGGAGAAAACCTTACCATAGATAACATAGCAGATTTTGCCGATGCCGTAGCAGGTAAAATCAGCCAGCTCAATGTTTTTGCCTGCAGCGTGGCCGAAGGCGCCGATGGCATTGCCTTTATTTGTGCGCTGGAAGAAGCTCTTGGCTGTAATGTGATTGCCTCTACGGGGGTAATGTCGGACCTGGGTGAAGACCCCAACCAATGGTTTACCGAAGGTGAAATGGTAAGCTGGGAACCTCCTTCAAACCCTATTATTTATTCCGTATCGCCTTCGGTAGCTGCACCCGGAGAACTGGTACAGGTGCATGGCACAGGCTTTGATTATTTGCAACCCGGTTGCCTTTTGTACCTCACCGGTGCGTTTAATGTAATTTACAACGGACCTTTTCACACCTGGCAAAATAACCTCATTATTTTTGAAATGCCTTGCTCGCCCGACCCACTTCCGGTTGAAATAGTACCCCTGCAACTTCAGGCAATACGCCCCGGTGGATTTGGGAGCAACCAGATATCTATTGACTACCAAACGCCGCAAGACGCATGGTTTGTGGCGCCGCGCTCCGGCCAACATATAACCAACCAGCCCATTCAACTGCAAGCAGTACCAGAAGGGGTAAGAACCAACTACATTCAGGCCGGTTTTTACTACCGCAATGCACCCTCCTCGCCCTGGATATTTATTGGCGCCGATACCGATGGCACCGCCCCCGGCATGGGTACCGAAGTGCCCATTGGCAGCGGAAACGGGTGGTCGGTACTATGGGACCCGGGTTCTCAACCGTTTGACGGGACATGGATAGATTTGCGCGTAGTGTTTACCGATGCGTGCGGCGGCACGGTAGAAGACATTATTCCGGTTTTTATAGACCCCACCCCGCTTGCCCCGGTTATTGATTACAACCTTTCTAAACTTACCGGCAACCGCCTTTTTGAAGATGATTTCATTAACCTTCACTTTTTTGTGGCCGATGAAAATGCCACCGGTGTAACCATAGACTGGACACCTTTGCACTGGAACTGGACGCGTGCATTGGAAGCCATGGGGCAACAAGGTTCGGGCATTGAAGATAAAGAGGGCGACGATGCCTCTGATATGGCCTGCGGCCCTGTTTCGGCGGCTTCATGTCTGCGCTACTACAAAGACCAGTTTGCCGATATAGACAGTGTAGCCATTGACTCACTGGCACAACTCATTGCCTGCCACGCCGGTACCGACGACGAAACCGGCACTACGGTAGATGGCTTACTGAAAGGTATGGGCGAAACATTGAAAGGTTTGGGCGTTAATACCGATGACTGGAAAGCCGAATGGCACGATGCTGCGGGCAACGAAAAAACCATTATGGCAGATATGATTAAATGCCTTACCAAAGACTCGGCCGATGTAATACCACTGTTTTACCAAAATGCCAATAAAGACATTAACGGCGACGGCGTAATAAACCATGATGAAACAGACACCATTCCCGATGACAGATGGGGGCATTTTGTAACCCTCAGCTCGCACCACACCGGCATTCGGGATTATATTATTCCGCCCATACCGCCCGGGCAACACATAATGGGAACCGTTGAGTTTATAGACTTTATGGACCCCTGGACCGGCGCCACAGAAGATTATGAAATTGACAACACCACTACTCCGCCCGAACTCAAAGGCAACCTGCCTTTTGTGGTTGACACCTGCGCACAGGGCAACACCTACCTGCGCGGGTTTGTTAAGGTAAAACCACCGGCTGCAGGCGGAGGCAATAACGAACAACGCCTTGCTTCGGCTGCATCGGGGTTACCTTCTGCTTCGGTAAGCACCATGTCTTCACTCACCATTCCGCTTAGCGGGCCGGGTAATTATGTGGTTAGTATTCCCTCCAATCAATTTGAGTTGGGCACTTCCATAGCCACCCTTACCGCTTACGATGCCAACGGCCATGAAGAAAGCACCAACGTACTGCTGTATGCAGGCGGCTGTAACAATGCCGATTTCTACCACTACCAAACCACCACGCCGCTTACCGTGCAGTTTACCGATGTAAGCGCCTACAACCTGCCACCCGCTTCGTGGGAATGGGACTTTAACGGCGACAATATTGCCGATGCCACCGGACAAAATCCTGTATTTACTTTTCCGGCTACGGGTAGTTATATAGTGCGTATGTATGTAACCACAGGCACCTGTACCGATGCCGCCGCTCATTTGGTAACAGTTTCGGCAACCCCGCCGCCAAGGTTATACGGCGCTTTGCTGCTGGAAGGAGCCACTACCGGCACCGGTCAAATGACCACCAACCTGCTTGCCGCCGGCCTGCTGCCCAAAATGCAACCCTATAACCGCGCCCCCTGGAACTACACCGGCAACGAAGGCGTAACTGCCCTGCCCGCCAACACAACCGATTGGGTATTGGCAGAACTGCGCAGCGCCGCATCACCCGCAACCATTGTAGCAAGTAAAGCAGGCTTTGTGCGCAACGACGGTGTGTTGATGGATGTTGACGGCAGTACCGGACTCTCTTTTGCAGGGGTAAACGCTGCACAAAATTACTATGTGGTAATGCGCCACAGAAATCACTTAGCCGTCATTAGTTCGGCAACCGTTATGCTCAATAATAGCGCCTCGCCTTACGATTTCTCACTTGCACCCGCACAAGTACAGGGAACCAACCAGTTAAAACCGGTAGGAGGCGGTCAATACGCGCTCTGTGCCGGCGATTTTAACAGCGATGGCGTGATTACCTATGCCGATTTTAATTACTACTTTGCCGAATCATCGGCGCTGAACCAATACGTTGACAGCGATTGTAACCTTGATGGCAACACCACCATAGACGATTTTAACCTCTACATGCCCAATGCAAGCAAAATAGGCGTTGCGTTGGTAAGGTATTAATTGAGTGGTATAACTGTGTAAACTGTTCCGGTTTTCATCTTTTAGCGGCGTTTACAACACAAACAGCCCGCTTTCCAAATTTTGACGCTAATTTTGCAGCCGACCGGTGAACCCGGCGGCTGCATTTAGCATTATTACACTATTGTGCCAATATATTTTACAAATTTATGAATACAACGCCCGCCCGATGGAATGTTTATATGCCCCTGCTGTTTGCTGTGGTCATGATTATCGGTATGCAACTTGGTTTTAAACTCTACGAAAACCTGAAAGGGAAACCCACCATGTCGGCTTTTAAAGGCGGCAATTTATCGGAGTTGCAGGAAATACTCAGCTTGGTTGACAACCGGTATGTGGACACCATTAACAACAACCAACTGCTGGAGCATGTTATTGAGCAAACCCTGCAAGACCTTGACCCCCACTCTGCTTACATTACGCCCGATGAACTACAGGAGGTAAACGAATCGTTGGAAGGCAATTTTGTAGGCATAGGCATTGAATTTGCGCTGGTAAACGATACGGTTGTGGTAGTAACGCCCATAAGCGGCGGCCCATCGGAAAAACTGGGCATTATGGCCGGCGATAAAATTATTGAAATCAATGATAGCCTGGTAGCCGGGGTTGGCATTACCAACAAAACCGTTATGAACAGCCTTCGGGGCGAGCGAGGCACAGAGGTGGCTGTAAGCATCCTGCGCCCGGGCGTAAAAGAACTCATTGACTATACCATTGTTCGCGATGATATACCCATTGTAAGTGTTGATGCCGCCTTTATGATGGACAATCAGGTAGGTTATATTAAAATAAACCGCTTTAGCGCCAATACCTATAACGAGTTTATGGATAACCTGCTTAAACTGAAAGAACAGGGCATGACCAAACTCATGATAGACCTGCGCCAAAACCCGGGCGGCTATCTGAACGCCGCCGTATCTATTGCCGATGAACTTATTGACGGCAGCAAACTGTTGGTTTATACACAGGGGCGCACCTATGAGCGCAAAGATTACACGGCCACCGGCCGGCGGATAGGCAACTTTGAAATCGGCGATTTGGTGCTGCTTATTGACGAGGGTTCTGCATCGGCAAGCGAAATTCTGGCCGGGGCCATTCAGGATTGGGACCGCGGCACCCTCATTGGCCGCCGCACTTTTGGTAAAGGCTTGGTGCAGGAACAATACAACCTGTCAAACGGCGGAGCGCTGCGCCTTACCGTGGCACGGTACTACACACCAACCGGCCGCAGCATACAAAAACCCTACAACGACGGCTACGATGCCTACGAAGAAGAACTGAACCAACGCTTAGAAGATGGCGAACTGTTGGGAAATGACTCCATACACGGCAAAAAACAAAGAACCGATACCATTGCCTTTAAAACTTTGGTAAAAGGACGAACCGTTTACGGCGGAGGCGGAATTTCGCCCGATGTATTTGTTCCCCTTGATACCACAGGTCTCGAAAACTTTACCATAAAAGTGCGCAGCCTCCTACCCGAATTTGTGTATAACTACTACAGCAATAACAAGCAAGAGTTTGCAAACATTATTGCCTTAAAAACCTTTAAGCAAAATTATACCATAAGCAATGCCATGTATGCACAGTTTAATGCATTGGTAAAAAAGAAAATAGGCTTTGTTGATGAAAAACTGATGAAACAAAACGAACAGGAACTGAAAAGCTATATGAAAGCCTATATAGCCAAACAAATATGGAATTATGAAGGCTTTTACACTGTAACACAGGAAGTGGACAAAACCCTGCAGGAGGCCTACAAACAGATTACCAACCCCCTGAGCGCCGAATCAAAACCCACAACTAATAAACAATAGGTTATCCCGCACGGCAGGTTCTCCGCTCATTTACCCTGTACCAAAGTATTACCGCAGTGGGCGTACCCCTGTCCTTATAAACAAATGCCGCAAAAACCGGAATATCTCCTGCCTTTGCGGCATTGTGCCGTTTTTACTAAATTGTTTTTACTTGTTTTGCACAACTTTATTTCCTGCCTGCCAACCTTGCTAACCGTAAATGGCAAACTGTTTCACCAAGTCGCGAACCGTAATAATTCCTTTAATTTTACCGCTCCCGTCAACTACCGGCAACGACTGAATGCCGCGGTTGGTAAAAATTTCGGCAGCATGTCCAATATTTTCATCAAGGGAAATGGTTACTGGTGAAGCGGTCATAATATCGGCAAGTTTAAACTTCTCATCTAAAGCATCTTCGCTTACATTGGTTAATTTGGCAACTTCTGTATTGTAAATTCTCAATACATCATAAGAACTGATAATGCCCAGCACATGGTCTTCCTCATCTACTACCGGAAGGTGGTGCAGGTTAAACTCCAAAAATAATCGGCAGGCTTGTGAAAAAGTATGACTGGCAGTAGCCACAATAACGTGGTGGCTCATTACCTCTGTAATTCGGGTTCCTTTTTGCATAGTGCTGAATTTATGGTTTGGTTGATAGAAAAATCTGGCTCAAAAATAAGCATAAACTTGTTACATCAATAGAACAAAAGTCAATTATCAAAATGATTTTTGTCATTTTATCAACAATATACCAAAAAACGGCAGAAATTCTTACTGAAGACTTAACATATATAACCTGTTGTCTTGCCTGTCAAATAAAAAAAAGGTATTTTTACCCAACTATTCCTCTTGTAAACCCTGCCGCCATGTATAAAAAATTACTCCTCTCTCTTGTGCTCTCTTTAACACTTGCTACCGCCGCTTATGCCCAACCCGACCCCTGCCTTGGCACCACCAACCCGCTTACCGTTGGAGTGGAAGCTTTTAACGATGCCTGCGATTGCAACGGAGTAGCCCAGATTTTTGCTTTTGGCGGCACACCCCCGTATTTTTTTCAAACCAGCAACGGAGTTATCCTTACAGCACCCTATATCACCAATCTATGCCCCGGCACTTACACCGTTACCGTTACCGATGCCAACGGCTGTACAGCTTCTACTAATTTTTACATAACCGGTTTCCCTCCCACAGCTATTAACCTTGCCGTTACCCAACCCTCCTGCGGGCAAAACAACGGCGCCATTACAGCAATGGCAACCGGCGGCAGCATTGGAGGTTATACATACGCATGGAGCATCGGCGCCACCACCAATACCATATACGGATTGCAAGCCGGCACTTACTGCGTAACCGTAACCGATGCCAACGGCTGCACCGCATCTCAATGCGCCACTCTACAGCCGTCATTAGAGGTAGAGTACCAGCAGCCTGCCTGCGGGCTGTGCAACGGCAGCATTTACCTGCCCGACAGCAGTATCTATTTTATAAGCGGAGCAACCGGCGCTTCGCAAACCATTTTAGGACCGGCAACACTTAACGGACTTTGCCCCGGCTGGTACACCGTGTACAGCGAAACCACCAACTGCCAGGGGCTTGTTCAACTCGAAAACATAGACCTGCCCTTTGCCGCCAATGCCAACTTTAATACCTCCATAGGCAATGCCGATGAATTGTATGCCTGTACCGGGCAGCCCATTCAGTTTTTTGCACCCGATGGCAATTTATCGGTTCAGTGGAATTTTGGCGAGCCAACGTCGCTTAGCAATACTTCCAACCTGCCCAATACCACCTATACCTATCAAAACACCGGCGCTTATACCGTCACCCTAATAGCGCAAGGCTGTACCGATGCCGATACCCTGCAACGCACCATTATAGTAGAGCAGGGCATTGCCCCCGATATTGAATGCGCCTCGCTGGTATGCCCGGGCGCGCCGCAAACCTATACCACCTCAACCGTTTGCGATACCTATAACTGGACCGTAACGGGCGGAACCATTACCGCGGGGCAAAACACCCCCGAAATTACCGTAATCTGGAACGATGTAGCTATGGGAACCGTAGAACTTACCGTTGGCGACTGCGACGGCAGCACCATTTGCAACCCCGTAGGAAGCATACAGGTGCCCATTATCAGCAACAACATACCCATAACCGGCCCCGATGTGGTGTGTATGAATACCACCGCCGTTTATACCGTGCCTCAATATGGCGGGGTGCAATACAACTGGACCGTAACGCCCGCAGCAGCCGGAACGGTAATTTGGCAGCAGTATAACCAAGCCGGCGTTCTGTGGAACAACACCGATGGAACGGTGCAAGTAAGCATGAGCAGCAATTTGGTGCAATGCAATGCCCAAAACAGCCTGCCCGTGCAGGTAAACCAAATTTATACCATTTCGGGTTCTGATATTGCCTGTGTGGGCGAAACGCTTACCTACACCGCCTCTGCCGGACTTCACAACTGGACGGTTACAGGCGATGCCGCCATTACCGCCGGCGCCGCCAACAGCAGCAGTGTAACCATACAGGCAGGCAACGGCACGGGTTTTACCATATCGGCCACACCCACAGATGTAACGCAGTATTGCAACTACCCGCAGCAAATAAGCGCCCAAATTGCCCCACAACCGGCTACTCCCCTCGTAACCGGCCAAACGCTGGTTTGCCCGGGCAATGCCTACACTTATCAAATAGCAGCGCCCGCACCCGGCATTACCTACCAATGGACGGTTACGGGCGGCACTCCCGCATCGGGCAGCGGCAGCGCCCTCAGCATTTTATGGCAAGCAGGCAGTCCTGTTTTCGGCATATCGGTAACGGCGCAAAGCGGCAGCGAACCTTACTGCGTTTCCGATGCCGGAACTTTGGCCGTTACTCCGCTTCAGAACCTGCTCATCAGCGGCGATGACGAACTTTGCGCCGGCGATAAAGCTACCTACTCCGCCAGCCCCGTTCTTACAGAGGTGGACTATAACTGGCAAATTGCCCCGCCCCAGGCCGGCAGTGTCATCAGCGGTCAAGGAGGCGCAACAGCAGAAGTGCAGTGGAATTCGGGCTATGCCGCCGCCGCACTCACCGTTACTGCCTGCGGCATTTCGGTACAGCACAACATTACCATACATGAGGCCGTGCCGCCTGCTATTGTGGCATCGGGCAATTTATGCGCCGGCAGCAGCATCGGGTTAAGCGTTGTGCCTGCCGCCTACACTTTCTATCAATGGAGCAATTCGGCAATTTCGCCTAATATTACCGTTTCTACAGGCGATGATTACGTGGTAAGCGTTACCGATGCCAACGGCTGCACCGCCAACGCCACCCTGAACGTGCATGAATATCCTTTGCCCGATGCTTCCATTTCGGCGCAAGATATTAACACCGTTTGTTCAGACAACCCCAATAATGTGGACATTAGCGCCTTGCTTGCCGATGGCTACAACTATCAATGGTTTGAAAACGGCGCTGCCTTTGGCGGCAATGTAAGCACCATTACCCATTTTGGCAGCAGTGTGGTGGCCAATTTCAGCTATTCTGTTCAGGTTACCGATGCCAACGGGTGCCAAAATAATTCCAACATAGTTACCATTGTACAAGACGTGTGCAATTTTAACTCCGGCTCCTGCCCGGGCGGCACTTGCCCCAATCCGGGCGGTGGCGGCGGCGGCGGTACCTGCGCCGCCAATCCGGCCGATGTGTTGGGTATTGTAGCCAATGCGCCTTACTGTTATGATGTTTCTTTTCAAAACATATCAACCGGCGGGTTGAGCTATACCTGGGATTTTGGTGATGGCAGCCCCACCCCTACCCTGCCCGATACCAGTCCGCAAACGCATACCTATAGTGAGCCGGGTTTTTATACAGTGAGAATTTATGGCACTTATGCCAACCTGAACCCTGTGCCCACCAACTGTGTCTATATGAGCTACACCGTGGTGGAAATACCATTGATATCAGATTTTGATTTTATAAGCCCCTGCATAAACACAGCCACCGTATTTACCGACCGCTCGCGCCACTCTGCCGGCACTGCCATTACCTCGTGGAACTGGGATTTTGGCGATGGCAATACCAGTACCGATGCCAACCCCGCACACACCTTTGCCGCTGCCGGAACCTACAACGTAACCCTTACCATAGGCAACGGGCTTTGCACCCATACCATTACCAAACCGGTAACCATTTACAACCTGCCCGATGCCTCGTTTACCATTCCCGCCACTGTTTGCCAGGGAAGCCCTGCCACGTTTACCCCTGCCGCCAACCCCAACGCCATAAACTGGGACTGGGATTTTGGCAACGGCGCCACCGTTAGCGCCCAACAACCCGACCAAAGCTACCCGCAAGACGGCAACTACCCCGTAACCCTTACCGTTACCGATAACAAAGGCTGCACCAATACCGCCACGCAAACCATAACCGTACTGCCCGTTGACAACGGCAGCATTTCGCTGCCCTCTGCCAATGCCTGCCAGGGGCAAACCGTAACGCTTACCGCGCCATCGGGAACCGGTTTCCTTTGGTCAGACAACTCATCGGGCAGTATTTTAGCCGTTACCCAAACCGGCAGCTATACCGTTACTGTTACGCAGGCAAACGGCTGCCAGTACACCACGCCGCCGGTGCAGGTAAATTTTGCTCCGCTGCCGCCGGCGGTTATTTCGCCATCCACTTCGCCCTTAATGCTCTGCCCGGGCAGTACTGCTACCCTTACCGCCAATGCCGGCAGCAATTACGCTTATGCGTGGAGCAACGGACCAAACAATGCCGGTACTACCCTCCAATATAACGCTATACCCGCGGCAGGCCTTACACTTACCGTAACCGTTACCGATGCGTCCACCGGTTGCAGCAGCACCTCGGCGCCGGTTGTGGTGCAACCGGTAACGCTGGCCAACCCGTCTATTTTGCCCAATACCGCCGCACTGCTGCAACTTTGCGAGGGCGAAACCCTTACCCTCAACGCCTCGCACCCTACCCTTTCCAATTTTAGCTGGAACACCGGGCAAAACGGCAGCAGCATTGCCGTTTCGGCCGGCGGGCATTATGAGGTAAGCGTAACCGATACCAACGGTTGTACCGCAACCGAAGCCGTTACCGTGGGCATGAACAGCGGCGGCGATTTGGCGGCCATACCTGTTGGCTGTTATGATTACTGCGAACTAACCGCCTTTTCTGTTCCCGATGTATATGCCGGTTACCAGTGGCTGCTCAACGGCACACCCATTGCAGGCGCTACGGGCAATGAATTTTCCCCCCCTGAAAGCGGCGATTACCAACTGCAAATTACCACGCCCTTTGGCTGCCAGGATACCTCCGATGTTTTGTCGCTCAACCTTACCGATTGCCTCGAATGCTTAGTAAGCGCCAGCTTTACCTATACCGCTACCTGCTCCTCTGTACAGTTATCGGCTGTGGCATCGGGCAACGGCACGCTTTCATATAGCTGGGATTTTGGCGATGGAAACACCGCTTCGGGCGCAACGCCAAGCCACAGTTTTTCAGCATCGGGCACCTATGCCGTTTGCCTTACCGTTGCCAACCTTGCCGCCGATGCCGATACCTGTACCCAAACCTATTGCCAGGATATTGACATCAGCGGAGCCGACCTTTTGGGTATTGTTACCGATAATATAACCGATGCCGACTGCGGCGCAGCCAACGGCAGCATTAGCCTTACCATAAACGGCAACAACCCGCCCTACACCTACTTGTGGGCTGATGCCATCAACGCCGAAGACCGCACCGGGCTTGCTCCCAATGACTACGCCATTACCGTTACCGATGCCGCCGGCTGCATTGCCACCGCCACTTTTACCATATCTGAACTGCCCATTAACAGCGCCGCGCCTGCCTGCCTGTCGGCCACCGATACCGGCCTTACCATTGGATGGACGGCCGTACCCGGCGCATCGGGTTATGAAATAAGTTTAGACGGCGGCACACCCGTAACCGCAGATGCCTCCGAATCGGAATACACTTTTACCGGCCTTGCACCCGATGTTACCTACAACATCAGCATTACCGTGCTTGCTCCTTCGCCCTGTGCCAACAGCGCCACCACCACCACCGCCTGCACCACCCTGCCCGACCCCTGCCTGCTAAACCCGCCCGTTTTAAGCACACAAGCAACCACCGCAATTTGCGGGCAAAACAACGGCAGTATTGACCTTACGGCAACAGGCGGCAACCCGCCCTACAACTTTGAATGGAGCAACCTCACCACCGCCGAAGACCTTGCCAATGCCGGCCAAGGTACTTACTCGGTAACCGTTACCGATGCACAAGGCTGTACCGCCACCACTACCGATACCATAACCGCCTACCTGCCCATACCCGATCCGTTTTGCCTGTCTGCCACCGATACAAGCCTTACTGTTGGCTGGGCAGCCGTGTCGGGCGCATCGGGCTATGAAATAAGCTTAGACGGCGGCGCGCCCGTAACCGCAGATGCCACCGCATCGGAATACACTTTTACCGGCCTTGCGCCCGATGTTACCTACAACATTGGCATTATTGCCATAGCAGCTGCCGGGTGCAGCAGCAGCGAGGCGGCTGCTCTTTCCTGCAACACAGAACTGCCCGTTTGCAACCCCGAAACTGTTTTTGCAGAAATACAAGCCGATGCCACACTCATTACCGTGGGCGAAACCGTGCAACTGAGCGTACAAACCGAAGGATTGAACGGAAATTTAACCTATGTATGGACTGCCAACGGATTGGAAACGCTTTGCGCCGACAGCCTTTGCACGTTTATGCCCGATGCGCCCGTTTCCTACGCCGTTACCATTACCGATGAATTTGGCTGTACCGCCGCTGCCGGCATTGCCATAGATGTGCGAATGCCTAATAAGGTGCTTGTACCCAATGCATTTTCGCCCAATGCAGATGGGGTAAACAATACTTTCCGAATTGCGGGCTATAATGTGGCGGAGTTGCAGTTTAGTGTTTGGAACCGTTGGGGACAAAAGGTATATGACAGCGGCACCACCCCCGATTTAAGCAATGGCTGGGACGGCAGGTTTAACAATAAAGACTGCGAAATTGGGGTGTATGTGTATATGACTTATGTGCGCTATACCGATGGCAGCGAAGAACGGTTGAAAGGAAATGTAACGTTGGTTAGGTGAAATACCCGAAGAATGGCAGCGTAGTAGGGTTATTCCGTTTTTGGGCGCTGTTTATCTGAAGCAATCTGCATTTTACCACCTGAAATAGAGTGGTAATTTGCCGCGGGCATTTGGTTAGGTTTTAAAGGGCGGCAGTGCGTTTTACATGGAACGAGGGGGTTAAGGTCTTACTAGTTCGCCGTAGAGATCAAACTCGGTGGCATCGGTAATACGCACAGGAGCAAAATCACCAAGGCGCACAAAGTTTTTGTTAGAGCGGGCATCCACCAGCACTTCGTTATCTACTTCGGGCGAGTCGTACTCAGTACGGCCAATAAAATGGCCGCCCTCTTTTCGGTCGAACAATACCTTGTAGGTATTACCTATTTTTAGTTGATTCAATTCGGCCGAAATTTCCTGTTGTATGTTCATGAGGTAAGCGGCACGCTCGGCTTTAACTTCTTCGGGTACGTTGTCTTCTAATTGATAGGCGGTGGTTCCTTCTTCGTGCGAGTATTGGAAAATGCCAAGGCGTTCAAAACGTGCCTGCCGAATAAATTGGGCAAGTTCTTCCACATCTTCATCGGTTTCGCCCGGAAAACCTACCAACATAGTCGTGCGAAGGGCTATGCCGGGCGATTTTTGGCGGATGGCATCAATGAGTTGGTAAGTTTCGTCTTTGGTAATAAGGCGGCGCATGTTTTTTAGTACAGGGTCGCTGATGTGTTGCAGGGGCATGTCGAGGTAATTGCAGATATTGGGATATTCGTTCACCACATCCAGTACCTCCATCGGAAATTTGTAGGGGTAGGCATAGTGCATTCGTATCCACTCCAATCCGTCAACACCGGCCAAGTGGCGCAACAATTCGGGCAATTCGCGTTTTTTGTAAATATCCAGCCCGTAGTAGGTAAGTTCCTGAGCTATGAGCATGACTTCCTTTACCCCGTTTCGCACTAAGTTTTTTGCTTCGGCAACTATTTGTTCTATAGATTTAGATACGTGTTTTCCGCGCATAAGCGGTATGGCGCAAAAAGAGCAGGTGCGGTTACAACCTTCGGAGATTTTGAGGTAGGCGTAGTGAGGAGGGGTGGTAAGCAGGTTGCGCTCACCAATGAGGTCGTGTTTATAATCGGCGCCCAGTTCTTCGAGCAGAAAAGGCAGGTCTAAAGTACCAAAGTAAGCATCTACTTCGGGTATTTCCTGTTCCAGTTCTGTTTTATAGCGTTGCGAGAGGCAACCGGTAACATAGAGTTTATCAATTTTACCTGCTGCTTTAGCACCGGCATACTGCAAAATGGTATCAATAGATTCTTGTTTGGCCGTTTCTATAAACCCACAGGTGTTTACAATTACCACGCCGGCATTGCTTCGGCTGTTTTCGTGCGTTACGCTAAGCCCGTTTGCCTGCAATTGGTTCATTAATACTTCTGAGTCGACTAAGTTTTTGGAGCAGCCCAGGGTAATGATGTTGATGTTGTTTTGCTTGTTTTGTCTTTTTGTTTTCATGTTTGGCAACGAGAGGTTGGTTGAGGAGCAGGCAAACAAAATTAATGTTTAAACAGGCTGTCAACAAATTCTTTTTTGTTAAACACCTGCAGTTGGTCTATGCCTTCGCCAACGCCTATGTATTTAATGGGTATTCCAAAGCGGTCGGCAATGCCTATTACGGCGCCGCCTTTGGCGGTGCCATCAAGTTTGGTAACGGTTATGGCGGTTATATCGGTGGCTTTCATAAATTCTTCGGCCTGCGAAATGGCATTTTGCCCGGTAGAGCCATCGAGAATGAGCATCACATCGTGGGGCATATCGGGCGATACTTTTTGAATTACCCGTTTAATTTTGCTGAGTTCTTCCATGAGGTGTTTTTTGTTGTGCAAACGTCCGGCGGTATCAATAAGTGCCACATCGGCATTTCTGGCCATGGCTGCCTGCACTGTGTCATAGGCTACGGCGGCGGGGTCGGCACCTTGCCCTTGTTTAATGATGGGAACGCCTGCCCTGTCGGCCCAAATGCTAAGTTGTTCTACTGCGGCAGCTCTAAAGGTATCTGCAGCTCCTAAAATAACGCTTTTACCTCGTTTTTGAAACTGGTGTGCCAATTTTCCTATGGTGGTGGTTTTGCCTACGCCGTTTACGCCCACAATAAGCATTACGTAGGGATGCGGTTTGGTGTCGGGCACTATAAAATCGGTATAATCGGGGGTATTGTTTTCGGTAAGCAGGGCAATAATTTCTTCTCGCAGCATTTGATATACCTCTGCGGTATTGAGGTATTTATCGCGCGAGACCCGGTTTTCGAGCCGGTTAATAATTTTAATGACGGTTGGCACACTTATATCGCTGGCTACAAGGGCTTCTTCTATTTGGTCAAGCACCTCCTCATCTACCAAATCTTTTCCGGCAACAGCCCTTGATATTTTGGAAAAGATGTTTTGGTTGCTTTTTTGCAGCCCTTTGTCGAGGTCGTCTTTAGTTTCTTTAGAAAAGAATTTACCGAAAAAACTCATATTTTATCTTAAATTTAGATACTGAACAAAATACCGATGAAGCCGGAGAAAATACGGGAAAACGGAATGCGAAAGTTATGGGATACAGGTTATTTTTTAGTAGAAGCGCCCGATGTTGTACACCTGTTGTTTGTGTTTGTTTGACGAAGGTTATGGTTTCACCCAAGCATATAAGCCGGCAGCGGTTGCGGAACAAGTTTTGGGTTTACCCTGTAAAAACATAAATACAAAGGCTTCTCTTTAGGTGAAGATACGTAAAGAGAAGCCTTTTGCGCCTGCAACAGGGGCATTGAAATTGTTTTAGAAGCCTTTTAAGGCTTCGTCTAACTGGTCTTTGTGG
>NBMY01000014.1 GCA_002212985.1 Sphingobacteriales bacterium TSM_CSS | reverse complement strand
GGCTATCGCCCGCTTACTATGGTGGCGTTTGCCATTGAGTACCAGTTTTTTGGATATAACCCGGCAGTAAGCCATTTAATAAGCGTATTGTTGTATGTATTAACCGTACTGGTCATCTTTTTTATGTTTCGCGAGGCGCTGGGTAACAGGTATCACCCGGTTTTGCCGTTTGTTATTGCCTTTTTGTTTGCGGTTCACCCCTTGCACTCAGAGGTGGTAAACAATGTAAAAAGCCGCGATGAATTGCTTAGTTTTCTGTTAGGTTTATTATGCCTCTGGTCTTTTTTGAAATATGCTTGGCATGAAAAATTTGCATATATTTTTTCCGGTATTGTTCTGGGCGTTTTAGCTCCGTTGGCGAAAGAAACAATTATTGTATTCAGTGCATTAATTCCGATGTCTGTTTACTTTTTGTCAGATTACCGGCCATTACCTCATCTTAAGCAAACAAAAGAGCAATGGTTGCTAAATATAGTAGCATTGGCGCTAATTGCCTGCGTTGTAATATCGGTACGCGGTTATTACTGGGCATTGTTGCAAATGGATGTGTACTTTTACCTGTTTGCATTGTTTCTGTTTTACATCACTTATGCCCTTGGAGCCGGTAAGTTGAAACCCGAAAGCGCCATGTTGTTGGAAACGGCTTTTTTTGCTTTGCTGGGCGTTGGTTTGGGATTGGCTGTTTTTGAAACCCTTGGTTTAGGGAAATACTTAATTATTCTGTTCCTGCTGGGTTTGCTTTTCTTTACCGCAACCTCCCGAATAAGCATAATTGTTGCCACATTTGCATGTCTGGTAACCATACAGTTTTTGATTGACCCGATATTATATGACAAAAAGCCCGGCGTTGGATTGGTAGAAACAAACAGAGTAATAGAACTGTATGAAAACCCGCTTTTTTTTCAACCCGAATTAACCTATAAAATTGGGCTGGGTTTTAAATCGCTCTTGTTTTATTTAAAAATGCTGTTTATACCATATCCGTTGTGTTATTACTACGGGTATAACCAAATATCGGTAACGGAGTGGTACAGTCCGGTTTCGCTGTTATCAATGCTTATATATGCTTTGCTGGCAGGTTATGCCTTGTATTTACTGCCCCGAAAGAATTTGGTATCTTATGGCATTTTGTTCTACCTGGCGGCCATTTCAATGTATTCAAATATTATACAGCCGGCACCGGGTATTGTAGCCGAACGGTTTGCCTATGTTGGCTCATTGGGTTTTTGTGTAGCCATGGCTGTTTTACTGTTTAGGGCAATTGCATTTGTGCGAAAGAATAACGAAGCAAATAAGCAGCAGCCCGTAACCCCGCAACTTGCCTTGGCATTGCTTATGGTTGGGCTGGTATGTTTTGCCTGTATTGTACCCCGCAATGCCAACTGGAAAAATGTTTTTACGCTGTATCAGGCAGATGTGGGCAAGGTGCCCAATTCGGCAAAGGTAAATTTTATGTACGCAGCATCGAAAATTAAGGAATTTTATGAGTACAAAAAAGAATACCCCGGTATTTACGACCTGTGTATCAAACACCTTAACAAAGCGCTGGAAATTTACCCGCGTTATGTGAGCGCGTGGAATAACCTTGGCTTTGTGTACATGTACACCGGAGAGCGCGAAAAAGCCATTTCCTGCCTCAAAAAAGCCATAGAATATAAACCAACTCACTCTGAAGCGCTGTTTAACATTGGGCTGGCTTTTGACCAGCTTGGGAAAACAGATTCGGCAATTTACTACTATAAACGTGTTCTGGAAGTTGATACTGCTAAAATGGTTACGCAAGCCTATGATAATCTTACCAATATTTATCTCAACCAGTCAAAACTCGATGAAGCCCTTGATATGTTGGAGGTAGGTTTGCTGCGCCACCCTCAAAGCCTTGCTTTGTACGACAATATAGCCAAAGTATATTATGCTATTGAAGACTATGAAAATGCTCTGGCTATGTGGGAAAAAGCCTTGGCCATAAAACCCGATAACAAGGCTACTATTTATAAGTTGTACAATGCCTATCAATCTGTAGGTAATGAGGAAAAAGCAAGCTATTACCAAAAAATGCTATTGTCTATGGCACAAATTGCACCTAATACCGATACAACAGGCATTTCGCAAGGGGCTATACCAATTTTGTTTAAGTAAAATAGGTGCCAGTTTCAGCTGACAACGCCTCAAATTATCATAATTTTTTGGAATAATATTTTACATTCACCATAATATTATCTTGCCAACATCTGGATACAAAAAAGTTAAACTTGCACAGGTTTTCTAAATTTGCGAGTTTATGAGAGCAGAGAACTTGGGGTATTTACTTAGCTTAAACAAAAAACAAACGCTATGATTTGTAATCGACTTCTTCTTAAAAAGTAAAAACCATTAAAGTATTTGTTTCAGATTTTCAATAATTTATACAGTCTAAAAAATGCAGTTTTAATTTTACTTTTAAAATGAAACACGGAAATGTAAAAAAAACAAAAAAATAACCCTGAATATTTGGACATTTAACCAAAAAACAGTTGCTTTATGCCCTAATAGGCAAAGTTCATCATTTTAAATATTTAATTTTTATTATAAATAACAGGTTATGTTAACACATTTACCCATCTCCAACAAAACAAGTGCCATTTTTTCAGTTGCAATGATATGCCTGGGGCTGCTTGTCTTTTCTAATTTTAAAGTCTTTGCACAAGGAGCAACCTGTGCAGAAATGGATCCGTTGTGTGTAGAAAGCAACATCACTTTTGCTGCCGGAGTTAACACAGGCAATGCTCAATCGGGGCCAAATTATGGGTGTTTAGGAACGCAACCCAACCCGGCATGGTACTATATGAAAATAGACGAGCCGGGAACTATAAACGTGTTGGTTACTGCCACCCCATCTACCGATATTGATTTTGTGTTGTGGGGGCCATTTAGTAGTTATGGAACCGCGCAATCGGCTTGTAGTGCTATGGGTTCGGGTGGCGCGTTTGGTAACATTGTAGATTGCGATTACTCAGCATCCGCAGCTTTAGATGTAAACATTACCGGTTCTATGTCAGCGGGCGATGTGTTTGTAATGCTTATTACCAACTTCGGAAATCAACCCGCACAAATTGACTTTGAGAAACTGCCTACCAGTAGCGGTAGTACCGATTGCGATTTCTGTTTAACCCCAATTACCGCCAATATAGGCAACTGCCGTTGTCAGGGCAGCAACAGAATTGTAACGGTTTCGGGCATTATTGGCGGGGCACCAACGCAAACTCCGGGTGCTAATTATATTTACGATGTTACCGGTGGTACCATTCTCAGCCAAACTACTTCTGCACCAGGGTCGGTTACCATACTGTTGAACGACGATGAAGTGTCGTGGCAATTAGTGGTACAAGATGGGGAAAATTGTATGGAATTCTTTAGCGGTTCTTGTACCGAGTTGGTGAATCCATACTTCACTGGTGTTACCGGACCAGTCTGCTCAGATGAAGCAGCATTTACTGTTACTTTACTAAATGAGCCAAGTCCTTATGTAGGAACAATCAGCATACTGCCAAGCAACCCCGGCGGTGTTTTCGCCGTTAGCGGAAATAATGTAACGGTAACCCCGGGTAATTTACCCGCAGGATCGGGCGGACAATACCAGATTGTTTATTCAGCATCTGCCGGACAATCTTTGCAATTGGAGTGCGAAGGCTATGTTACGTATGCTGCCGTTACCCTGCTCAATTCTTACAGCGCATCGTTTACCGTACCACTTACCACCTGTGTAAACGCTCCGGTTTCGCTAACTTCGGCCGCCGGACCTACTGCCGCACAATCTGTATGGAGTGGCCCGGGTGTAACCGATTCGGGTATAAATGGCACCTTCTCCAGTTCTACTCCGGGGGTATATACTATTGTACATACCATTTCGGGCGCCGGTGTTTGCGAGATTTCTTATTCGCAGACCATAATTGTTGATGATTGCGTTTCGGATTGTCCTGCGTTCAACACCATAGAACCCGCTGTTTCCGAAACCTGCTCAGCCGGCACGGTAGATTTCACTATTAGTTTGGGTACTACCGACGGAACAGCAACCAGCTTAAATGGACAAACTCTGAACGTTGCTGCCATAACCAGCCCCTCTAACGCAATTGATAACCCTTACACAGGCGTAGCATGGAACGTAGGCCCGTCTTCCTTTAGCATGAACTCGGTAGGCAGCGCCTTCGGCAGCATTACCTTCCCGGCCAACAACGGCTGCGATGTGGTAGAATATCAGGTATTTGCATGGTTAACCAACACTACCATTACCAATCTTGGATTACCGGCAACGTGCCGTCCGTTTGTGGCTACCACCGTAAAAGTATGGCCAAGCACATCAGGCAGAAGTGTAACCGTTTCCTATTCAGAATGTACGGCCTACTTCACCGTGCCTTCCTGCCCCACCACCATGTATGCCGTTACACCTTCGGGTGCCGATTTTGTAGATGTGGGCAGCACTACCTCGCAGGCTATTACCATTAACACTTATGGAGCGCCTGCCGCTTGCGCATCATCTGCATCTAACAGTCCGGTTGCCGTTACCAACCAACTTACTGCCACTGCCGGATCTTGTGGTTGCAGCGCCGGTAGCCGTCAGGTACAGGTTACTGCCGCTACCGGTTCGGGCAACTATGCATATAGCGCCGAAGGCGGAACCGTAAACGGCTCCGGCTTGTTTACCTTCTCTACCGGCGTATTCAGCGGCTCGGTAACCGTAACCGATAACACTACCGGTTGTCAGGTAAATGTTCCCATTTCCTGCGCACCGCTCATCAATCCTATTATTATAGGATCTAAAGGCCCGTTCTGCTTAGACGATCCTATTTCTAACCTAACCATTACGCCCAACACCATTAACGATGGTACCTTTAGCGGACCCGGTGTAACCGATGGCGCAGGTAATACCGCCACCTTCGACCCCAGCACAGCAGGCGTAGGCTCACATACCATTACCTATACCGCAGCTACCGGGCAAACGGCTATTGGTTGTGCTTACACCACTACCACTATAATAGAGGTAACGCCCAATTACGATCCCACCTTCCTCCTGCAAACCAACGCATGTATTGATGATGGCAACATCGCCCTTACTTTAAGCACCGCCCCGGCGTCAATTCCTTCCGGTGTAACCGCCGACGAAATTGCCGATTGGTATGGCGATGGCGTAACCGACGGCGTAGGTAATGCCGGCGGCACATTCAATACCCTGACTGCCGGCGTAGGTGTACACACCATTTGCGTAGATGTGGGTATTCCTTCCTGTTTGGCCACTTACTGCCAAACCATAGAAATTTATCCCGCTGCCAATGCAACCATAAATAACCAGCAGGTATGTGTAACCGGCGCTTCGGGCAGCTTTACCCTTACTTCTTTGTTCTCATCAACTACTACTCCGGGCGGAACTTATACCGTTACACCCCTGTTTGGCGGCGGTACTTATACCATTTCCGGCGACGAACTGCTCTATACCAACCTGGCTTCATCTAACCCCATCAATCAGGTTCAAATTACTTATACCGTAGAAACGCTGGCCGGTGCAGGCGGCGTTTGCTTGAGTACCGACCAGGCTGTGGTAACCTTTGAATACAACGAACCGTATTTCGATGCGCCAAGTTCATTCTGTACCGCAGAACCCGACCCCGACCTCACCCTTTATTTCAATTCAAATACCACGTTGGGCGGATTCTTTACCGCCAGCGCCAATGGCCCGCTGGGAACTTATAACAACGCGCTTATCAGCTCCGCAGGTATTTTGGATATGTCGGCAGCCCAAGCCGCCGTAGGTATTAACGGGCTTATCTACATTCGCTATACCGTGCCTACCATCAGCGGCGCCTGTGTAGATGTAAACCATGAACAGGTAGTGCTGATTACCGAAGACTGCACCTGCCCCGATATTCAGGACATACAGGCAAATTTGGTAAACATTTGCGATCCGGTTGATGACTTTACCCCCATTACCGCCTTCCCCGTAACCGTAACCGTTTACCTCGACAG
>NBMY01000065.1 GCA_002212985.1 Sphingobacteriales bacterium TSM_CSS | reverse complement strand
CCACCGACCCAACCCTCGACTGGCAAACCCTGACCGATTATTATAGTTTGCGTTTTCAGATAGAGTTTGATTTCCGAGATGCCAAACAATTTTTCGGGCTATCCGATTTTAAAAACTACACCCCGAAAAACCTCACCAATTTTGTCAATCTCAGCTTTTTGGCTACCTTGGTTGCTAAAATGATGCAGGCACAGTATCAGGTCAAATACAACCATCCCAACTTTAGCATTTTGGATCTCAAAATACTCTTTAGTGCCCGATTTACCGTCAAAGCAGTTATTAAATTAGTACAAAAATCGCCGCAAGCAATTTTTAACCCCCACTTTGCCGACGAGTTTATGCCCACAGATTTGGTCAATGCCGCCTAAGTAAACCAATTCACTATGCTAAATATTAATCAAATATATGCACATAATATTTATCCTTGACACTCATGTTGATAGTTTTTGCAAATTTTATGCTCCACAAAAATGCCGCTTTTATTGTAAAACCGTGGCTTGTTCAATTATTACTTGGCTTGTATGTGTTTTGGTGTGTTATATTGTTGCAATCGTGCATTACCATCAATAACATATCGGTACCGGAAAAAGCAACTGAAAAGGCACCATTACAACCGCCGGCGGTTCAGCCGTTATTAACCGCTGCCCAAGGCATTGTTTGGGGGCGCTACCTTAGAAATGCAGATGTGGCGCTTAATGGCGCTTGTACCGCCGAACTGCCTCCGGCCGGCATTGAAATTACCAACATTAAAGGCAATTTGTTTAATGCCCGCTATTACAACATAGATAATGGCAGCCATTTTGAGGGGCGCATATATGAAAACAATTTGGTTGTTATTATACAAACCGACCCTATTGGCAATTATGTAGCTGTATTTTGCGGCAATATTAACCCAAACAACGCCTGCATAATAGGCACTTTTTACGATAACAGAGGAAATGCCGGAGATTTTGAATGGATACGGCAAAATTAGTAACTTTACCGCCACCCACAAAACTGCCCCAATGTGAAAGATTTTTCGCCCAACCTCATTTACAGCCATGAACCGGTAAAAAAAGCGCTGGAAAAACTAAACCAGCTGCCCGACAGCCTTACCCTGTTTGTACTGAACGAACAACAGCAATTAGTAGGCACTCTTACCGATGGCGATATACGGCGCGGCCTGCTCAACGACAAGCCGGTAAGCGGTTTGGTATCGGATTTTATGTTTACCAACTTTCGGTTTTTGAGGCAAAACGGGTTCAACGTTCAAACCATTAAACAGCTTAAACAACAGCGCATAAAATTAGTGCCGCTGTTAGATGCCCAAAACCATATTGTGCGCATGTACGATTTGGTTGAAAAACGCTCCGTACTGCCCGTAGATGCGGTTATTATGGCCGGCGGCCGCGGCCAACGCCTTAGCCCCCTTACCGATACCATACCCAAACCCATGCTTAAAATAGACGGCAAGCCCATTATTGAATACAACGTAGAGCGCCTTAACCTGTATGGCATACACAACCTGCATATAACCATAAACTACCTTGGCAGCCAAATAAGCAACTATTTTGGCAACGGCAGCAGCCGCGGCATGAATATACATTATGTAGAAGAAAACCAGCCGCTTGGTACTTTGGGAGCAGTAGGGCTATTGCAACATTTTGAAAACGAGGCTGTATTGGTTATGAACTCCGATTTGCTGACCAATATAGACCTGGAAGATTTTTATGCCGAATTTGCCGCCCAAAATGCCGATATGCTGGTGGCGTCGGTGCCTTATGAGGTAAGTGTACCCTATGCCGTGCTTGAAATTGATGAAAGGCACAACCGCATTATTTCGTTTCAGGAAAAACCGGTTTATACCTACCAATCAAGCGCGGGCATTTACCTGCTCAAAACCACCATGCTGCACTACATACCCCGAAACCATTTCTACAACGCTACCGACCTTATTGAAACCCTTATAAAAGAGGGTAAACGCGTGGGGTACTACCCAATTTTGGGCTATTGGTTAGATATTGGTAAACCCGCCGATTACAAAAAAGCACAGGAAGACGTAAAACACATAAGGTTTTAACACAAGGTCAACCCAACCATGCAAATACTGTACCTTATACCGGCCCGCGGAGGCTCAAAAGGCATACCGCACAAAAACATAAAACCGCTGGCCGGCAAACCCCTTATTTACTATACGCTGGAGGTTGCCAAACAACTTGCCGCAACCCCCGGTTACGAAGGCATAATTTGCCTTAGTACCGATGACGATGCCATAATTGCAGCATCGGCACAATACGGCATACCGGTTGCGTTTAAACGTCCGGCAGCCTTAGCCACCGATGCCGCCGATACCTACGGCGTAATACGCCACGCCCTTGCACACTATGCAGCGCAGCAGCATTTTTTTGATGTGGTGGTATTGTTGCAGCCCACATCGCCGTTCAGAGCGGCGCGGCATGTGCAGGAAGCCCTTGCCCTGTATAACCCCCAAAGTATGGACATGGTGGTATCGGTATTTGAAACCAAAAGCAACCCCTACTACCTGCTTGCCGAAGAAAACGCGCAGGGGTATCTGGTAAAATCGAAACAGGGTAATTTTACCCGCCGCCAAGATTGCCCAAAAGTATATGAATACAATGGGGCGGTGTATGTAATGAATGTGCAGAGCATTATGCAACACGCCAATAACGCAGCATTTGCAAGGGTGGTAAAATACGTAATGCCGGCCGAAGCTTCCTTGGACATAGACACCCCTTTAGATTGGGAATTTGCCGAGTTTTTACTTGCCCGAAGCAAACCACCACAGGCATAGGCAATTGCATACCAACGGCAAACTACCTGCGTTTAAGCAAAACCGACACTAATATGGGTATGGCAAAAATAGCCAGTGTAGCCATAGAAAAATAAAAATCGGCGGCATGGCTGTCAATGGCCCGGCAGAAGGACAGGTGTGCGCCGTAATCGCAGCCGGCATCGGTAATGAGTTTGGCTCCCAGCAAGGCAATAACAATAAAGGCAGCCATTTCCAGAAACCTGAACCGCTGCATGAGCTTTACAAATGCTTGTGCCACAAAGCGCATGGCCAGAATGCCTATAAAAACACCTGCCCAAATTACATAAATATTGTCAGACAAGGCAACGGCCACAAACACGTTGTCAATGGCAAAGGTAAGGTCCATCAATTCTACCTGAATAACGGTAGCCCAAAAGAAGCCCATTTTGTTTACCACAAACCGGTAAAGAACATTTCCTTGTTGCTGTGGTGGGGTTTGGCCAAGGTGGTAATCGTGCGGTGGCGGCGGGAAAAACCGGTTTTTAAAATAATGCAGAGCAAGGTAAAACAAGTAAGCCCCGCCCAAGGCTTTAAGCCACAAAATTTTCATGAGTACCGATGCAAACAGCAGGCACAAACCCCGTAGCACATAACCTATAAGCAACCCGTAGCGCAGGGCCTTGCCTCTTTGTTCGGGTGGCAGGCGCAGCACCATGGTTGCCAGAACTGCCGCGTTATCAATAGAAAGAAGGCTTTCCATTACCACCAGGTTTACAATTACCACCAACCCGGTATCTTTAAAAATCTCTTGCAGTATAGTAATCACAAAGTCGTTTTTAAATAACTGCCCTGCCAATACGCACAGGGAGTATTTCAATTACAGGTGCCGTTGCGGGTTGCCTGCTACGGTAGCGCCATCGGGCACATTTTTTACTACTACAGTTCCGGCACCTACAACAGCATTTTTTCCAATTACAATTCCTTCTTTTACCACCGAACCTGCGCCAATAAAACTACCCTCACCTACGGAAACATTGCCGCAGAGGGTAGCATTTGGCGCTATATGTGCAAAATCGGCTACCGTACATTCGTGTTCAATGATGGCACCGGTATTGCAAATAACCCCGTTTCCTAAGGTTGCAAGCGGGTTAATAACCGCTTTTGCACCCACCATGATGCCGCTGCCCATTTGCACCTGTTGCGCTATATATGCCTGCGCATGTATGGCGTTAACCGGTGCAAATTGCAACGTGCTGCAAAGGTAGTGATATAACCTGCTGCGCACAGCATTGTTTCCTATGGAAATAAAATAAAGGTGGTTTTTAAGTGCAAGCAGGGTGTTTGCATTGGTTTCGGCACCTAAATACACAAGACCGAAAGGGTTACGGCTCTTGGGTTCGGTATCGCAATATGCGGTAACCGGTTGGTTTTGCGAGGTAAAAATATCATACACCACAAAAGCATGTCCGGAGTAGCCAATGAGGGCGAGGGGGGTCATTTATCAATATATTTAAGTAACTGAAAGGCTTCGGCATATTCAACACCGGCAACTGCGCCCCGAAAAATTGCAAGCGCTTCAATATTTCTGTAACTTCTGGGAAATGGATGCTCTCCCATTTCTGATTGGTAAATGCTCAATAGGTCTATTTTTTTTTTGAAGTATTCCGATATATCAACAAAATAGTTGGGTAAGAAAGCTTTCTCAGAGAGTGCCGGTGCAAACTCTGTTTCGGAAACACATTCATACATTAGAACACGCTTAATATAAGGGTGTCTGAAAGATTTTGTACAGGCCATAACGGCATCAAAAGTTATACGATGGTCGGAGTGTGCATCGGAACGGTTAAGGATATATATGGTTTCCGGGTTAAATTTATGAAAGGCTTGTGCAATTTGAGGCACCATTTTGTTCAGTGCTCTATTGTCTAGCTGCATGGTAGGATAATTAAGTTGGTACAATTCATCTATTCCGATTACATTTTTTACTGTTTCAATTTCGGTTTGTCTGCTTAATACTCGTTCTGCAGAAAAGCCAAACTCTTCGGAAATATTAGTAACTATTATCCACGCAATTTTATCGCCATTCGCATTATGTTTAAGCAACGTGCCGCCACAACCAATTACCTCGTCATCGGGGTGAGCAGATACAACTAGTACATTCATTTACTCAGTAAGTTATATTTTTGTGAATTAATGCAGAGTTGATAGGTAACTCAGCCAGTATATTTACAATTTTTTTTGCAGAGTTACCATCTCCATAAGGGTTTTTACACTTTTTTACTTCACTTCTATAGCTATCATTGTAGAGAGAGTGGTTAAGGGCATTCAGAATTTCCTGCTTCTTGTTGTCAACAAAAATAACGTTTTCAGCATGTACTCTTCCCCTTTGTCTGGGTCCGATATTCACTACCGGAAGTCCTAAAGATGGAGCTTCGAGCAATCCGGAACTGGAATTTCCCAAAAGGCAGGCAGCATGACGTAATAGGTTAACATAAATTATTCGGTCAAGATTTTGAAACAGGAATAAATGAGCATTTTTGGCTGTGTACTCTTTATATGCTTCAATAAGAGGATAGTTTCCGGGGTCTGAGTTGGGGTAGTTTATAAGGCACTTCAGACCCGTTTCTAAAATAGCATCGAGGGTTTGCCTTATATGATAAGCTTCTTGCTCATAATTTGTAATTATTGGGTGTTGTATTAAAACAAGAAAAGGAGACATGTCCAAATCAAAGTGAAGGGCATCAGAAAGTTGCCTGATACTTAGATACGGTGTTGTTACAAACCGGTCTAATGCCGGATTACCAACGGTAAATATCCGCCACTCATCTTCTCCCATTTTAATTAAATTCTTTTTATGCTGCTCCAATATGGTGAAGTGAATATGCGCAAATTTTCCTGCTGCATACCGAACTGCATTGTCTATGTTGCCATCTTTGGCAATGTCGCCCCCTGCTATATGTACAGCAGCAATATCCATAAAAGCTGCGGTCATGGTTGCAGATATAGCTTCTTCCCTATCACCAACTACTATGACAAAATCGGGTTTCAGGCGGTCAAATGTTTGTGCTATGGCAGGTATTTGGTTCCCTAATGAAATAATTCGTCCTATTTTTTGGTTAGTGTTTACAAGGTTGTATATTCTATCGGCAATTGTAAAACCGTCGCGTTCAATGTTTTCAACGGTTCTGCCATACATTTCAGATAAATGAGGTCCTGTTACTATAAGGTTCAACTCGAATTGTACAGATTCCTGCATTAGTTTTAGCACAGGATACAATATATCATACTCTGCTCTGGAGCCTGTTATGGCAGCTATTTTTCTCATGCAAAATGTTCTTTAGTGCTTAAAATACGTCCGAGTCTCCCATGGTAAAATACCAGTTGTTTCCATTGTAAATTAATTTAGAAATATCTTTATTTAGTGCTTTGACCCCCATATAAGTAATGGGTAAATCATTTTTGAAGCCCAATTTTTCAAGGGTTAAATGCCTTTGATCATTCAAGGGTATCCAAAGATTTATCTTCGCTATTTCAAATTTTTTATAGTGCAGGCATATTGATTTCAGTAAAGCGATTATGATTTCTTTATGATTTGGAAAAACAAATTCTACAATGTCTATTTCTATGCAAGTGTTGTTACTGCCTGTTTCGTAGGGCTTGGTTACGGCAAAATAATAACCACCTTCAGACTTAAATTCAAAAATCGTATAGTTGCAAACTGGATGATTTGTGTAACGCCAATTGAGATAATCGGCATTTTTTAAGACTTTTACTTTAAACTCATCGGTCATGTAATTATATGCCTTTTCATGCTCTTCTGAGAAAGAATTGATTGTGGAAATATCCAATTTTTCGCTATGAAGTTTAAGCCAATCTTTGGGGAAAGTGGAAAAAGTGGGAACTACGGGTAAATTTACCCATTTCAAATTTTTTATAAATCCGGCATGAGAATTATTATTTGGATATCCCCAAATGGCTTGCAAATTATTTTCATTATTTTCACTTTGGTATAATTCCTCGGCAAGGCTCGAAAAAATACCTCTGCCATTATACGCAGGATGTGTCATTGTAGTCATTGATAAGCCTGTTAGTATAGGAGCGCCTTCTACAGAAAGCAAGACAGGACTTACTGCATAATGTCCTACTAATTTCTGCCCATCCCACATAAGTCTTATCATTTGTTTGCCCAATGGGTTACGGGCAAAGCGCCATTGCCAAAAATCCATATCCATATTGCGTCCAAAGACTTCGCTAAAAAGTTGAATGATTTTTATTTCGTCACCGTTCTTATATGTTGTAATTTTCATTAACTTAGCATGGCTTTTAACGCAAAGTAAAAAATATGATTAACTACCGGACAAATTTAGTGTTTTGGAGCACACTATTACTCTATCTTGTTGCTTTTGCCCAGGAAATTTGTGACAATGGGATAGATGATGACAATGATAACTATGTTGATTGTTATGATTTTGATTGTAACAGTTCTAATAATTGCGCCCCTGCTTTTTTCATTGAAGACAGTTTGCCGTGTGTCATGCCTCCCGAGTTTCAATTTGCAATGGAGGAAGTTTGGGAAACACCCTTTTCTGTGCTAATTAATGACCTTAACCAGATACTGGTAGCTGATTTTGATAGCGATGGCAGTATTGAAATCTTTGCTGGCGGGCAAAACAATAGTTTTATATCTGCTACTTCTGGTATAGAAATGTACATTTTTGATGGTGTAACAGGCAATGTAGAGCAAACATTTTTTTTCCCCGATAAATGGGATGGTCAAACCATGCCTGCTGTTGGCGACATTGACAATGATGGTTTGGGTGAGATAATTCTTTCAAGCCGCCAAAGTAGCAGTCAGTTTTCTACACTTTATGTTTATGAACACAATGGAATCTTAAAGTATGCTGTTCCTGTTCCTAATTTTGCCACTAACCGAACCAATGATTGGGCATTGGCTGATTTTGACCAAAACGGAACTGTTGAAATTTATACCCGCGGCATCATTCTTGATGGAGCAAGTGGCAATATATTGGTAACCCTGCCTGAAACTGTAAGTGGATCATCCCCCATACTACCTTATCGTTGCTCGGTTGCCGCTGATTTGTTACCAGATAGTTTTTGTACTGATTGTCAAGGCTTAGAATTGATAATCGGAAATAAAATTTTTTCAATTAATCTGGTTTCGGGAAACGCTGTACTGCAATCAATTGCGGCTGATTTTGGTGTGGGATTTACATCCATAGCAGATTGGGATTTAGATGGCGACCTTGATGTATTGGTTTATGACGGCGAGTTTGGAACCAATTTTAAGGGCTTTTATGTGTGGGACGGACAAACTCCGTTAATATTGGGTAGTTTTTCCGACCCTGGCGCTTTAATCGGGGCAAGGGTTTGTATCGGCAACGTAGATGATGACCCATACCCCGAAGCCATTTACAAAACAGTTACAAATTTATATGTTGTTGATAACGATTTTGACCTTATTTGGCAAACTTCTATTGATGAAAACGGCACAGGCATGACCCCGGCTACCGTTTTCGATTTTAACGGCGATGGTAAAATGGAAGTGATTCATAGAGATGAAAACAGCCTCGAGGTTTATACCGGCGATAGCGGACAATTGTTAGATGAGAAATCTTGCTACTCTATTACTGGCTACGAGGTTGTTGTGATTGCAGATTCAAATAATGACGGGGAAGCAGACATTTTAACAACTTGCAACAACTCTCCTTCAACAATTTCTAACAGCAACGAAGGGCACATCCGCATGTTCCATTCTGCCGCTTCACCCTGGATGCCCGCCCGAAACGTATGGAACCAGCAAGGGTATTTTAATGTAAACATCAACAACAACCTCAGCATTCCCGTACAACAGCAGTTGCACCATTTACCATTTCCGGCGGGAAGCAATTACTACCCGCTTAACCTGTTTCTGGCACAGTACAGCCCGGTTAACCAAACTCTTGCCGCCAATAACCTGCCCGATGCCGCCATTACCATAACCGCAGCCTGTGCCAATGGAAATGTAACGTATGAAATCTGTAACCAAGGGGCGGCAACCCTGCCGCAACAGTTGCCCCTTGCCATGTATAACGGAAACCCGGCCAATGCCGGCACCTTGCTGCTGGACGTGTTTTTTTTGCCCGACTCGCTGCCCGCTGGCATTTGCGCCTCATTGCAGCTTGAAACCGGCGTGGTAACCGGCAACAGTGTATATCTGGTGGTTAACGATGGCGGAAATCTTTTGCCGCCATTTACCCCCGATGACCTTGCCCCAATTGCTACCACGCCCGAATGCGAAATGGAAAACAACATTGCCCAAGCCATTTTTCCCCCACCGCCCTACCTTGAAACTGTTGTTAACTGTACAAACAACTTGCCCGCCGTATCCCTGCAGGTAAGCAGCTACCAAACCGGCAGTTTGTTTACCTGGTCATCGGGGCAGCAAACAGATGTTGCAGTTGCACTTCAAAACGGCAACTATTGCGTTACGGTTACCAATGCCAACGGAAACTGTGCTTCGGTACTTTGCCATGATGTGGAAATTGACCCGATAGTGCCGCCCGTAATTTCGGGCGATACAAGTATTGCTTCCGGAGGCAACGCCTTGCTGCAGTTAACCGGAGCTTATAACGGGTATCAATGGTCAACAGGACAAAATACCCAGTGGATTACCGTTACGCAGCCGGGCAACTACGCTGTAACGGTTACAGACCTAAATGGGTGTACGGCATTGGCAAGCACAACGCTTACCCTGTATAACAACCCGCTTGCCGATACCTTATTATATAGCTATGTGTTGTCTAACGCTTTTACCCCCAACCACGACGGGGTGAACGATACATTTACCGCCCTTGCATATGGACAGGTTGACGGCTTTGCCCTTTTTATTTATAACCGATGGGGCAATAAAGTATTTGAAAGCCACCATATTGAAACCAACTGGAACGGTATGTATAAAAACACTCCATGCCCTATTGGAACTTATGCCTATTATGGATTTATTACGTTTGCCAACGGAAAAACGCATAATTTTCAAGGCAATGTTACGCTTTTGAGGTAGGCAACATGCCGGTATGCGCCATGCAGGAATGAGAGGCAACTATACTTGCTTAGCAGCAGTAACTGCGCCGGTTTGGCTGTTGTTGTGCTGTTTTTCTTCTTGTTCGTCTTCATCGGGTAAAATGGCCAAAATGGTTTTACCGCCTTTTACCTTTTGTTTCAGGTGTACCTGTATGTCGGCATTAAGGGGCAGAAAAATATCTACGCGCGAACCAAACTTGATAAAACCAAACTCCCAGCCTTGTATGGTTTCTTCGCCTTCGTCGAGGTAATTGGATATTTTTCGGGCAACTTTTCCGGCAATTTGCCGAACCAGAATTTCCAACTCGCTTTGCGGGCAGGCTATAACGCTGGTAAACCGCTCATTAAGCTCCGATGATTTGGGATGCCATGCCACTAAGTAATTGCCCGGATGGTACTTGGTATATTTTACCACCCCGCTTATGGGGCTTCTGTTTACATGCACATTGGCCGGCGACATAAAAATAGATACCTGTATGCGGCGGTCTTTAAAATATTCGGGCTCTTCCACTTCTTCTATAACCACTATCTTGCCGTCGGCAGGGGCAAGTATGTAGCGGTTATCCAAAAAACTGAGTATAAGTTTGGGATTGCGGAAAAAATACAGCATAAAGCCATACAACAGCAAGGAAACTGCCCCCACAATGATTACAAGCAAATGTGCCGGATTGAAAAAGTAGTGCAGTATGGCGTTGAGCAAAAGCAATACCACACCTGTAACAAGTAATATTTTATACCCCTCTTTATGAACCTTAAACTTTTTCATAACGCATTTTATCTTTGTAATTATAGGTATATTAGCCATTGACAACAACGCCTGTCTGCCAATTACGGGGTGGGGGCTGCATTGCTTTGTGGATCCTGCCCGTTTTGTTTTTATTTACCACCCCGGTACGCCGTTAAAACCACAAACGTTCATAACGCTGCTGCCTTCATTTTGGTTTTAAATTGCACGGCCAAGTTACAACAAATTTGCCGAAAAAATAAAACAACCAGAAAATCAATTCAAAATTTGGTTAAACTTAAACAGACAACAGATTTTTTTGACAAAAAAATGAAAAAAATATCGGCTTACCGGAAATGCCTGAAATTAAAACCCGATTATACAACTATTAAAAACGAATACTTATAATATAAATTTATTAAAAACGCAAAAAGCATTGAAAAAAAAGCAATTACAAATTAAAATTAAATTTAAAACAAAAGTATGAGCCTATAGCTATTAACCTGCCTGCCATGTCAATCCGCATAAACAAGCCTGTTTTTTATGCATGTTTTACAGCCGGTTTATCCAAAAGTTGCAAAAAAGACGGTCAAAATGTTTGCAAATCCGAATAGAGTACCTAACTTAGCGCCAAATTAGAAGCAAAAACAACCCGAATTAAATCCAAAACTGAGTGACAAAAGCCATTTTTTGGATGTTGCTGATGCTTACAGGCCTGTTTTGCAGGCTAAATGCTCAAAAACTGGAACCTGTGAAATGGTCGTTCAGTTCAGACAAAATAAGCGAAACGGAGTACGTTCTTTTTTTTGATGCACAAATTGAAAGCGGGTGGCATGTTAACGCATCTGTACAACAAACAGCCGATGATGCTGCGCTAATAGCCCCTCAAATTGTATTTAATCCAACGGAAGCGGTAACACATAGCAATTTTACCAATGAAATTGGGGAAATGGAAGTTGTTCCCCAAAGTATAGGCAATAAAACTGTTAATGTTTACGCAAATCGGGTTACCTACAATGCCATTGTCATTAAAAAAAGCCGTACCCAAGTTGCTGAAATATCGGGCTATGTGAGTTTTATTGCTTGCGATGCCAACAGATGCCTTAGTCCACAGAAAGTGCCCTTTGAATTTAACTTAAACTAAAAAACGCGTTACAGCAAAAGTTTTAATGTTTTCTGCACCTTTTTGCTATTTGTGTGTTTACTTTCGGGTGCTGCAAACTAAACCAAACTATTATGAAAAACGTCTTATTTTTTATAGCAGTTCTTTGTTTTACTTATTTTTCTTCCTTACAAGCGCAAAATACCATCCCCGTTAAATGGAATGTTTCGGCCCAGGAATTGGGCAATAATGAGTTCCTGCTTTCTTTTGACGCCAAAATAGATAAAGGTTGGTACGTTTATTCACAGCATGTTGAGGCCCCGGCCCCCATACCCACCAGCATTACATTTTACAAAAATGCCGGCTTTAAATTAATAGGCAGCATTTCGGAGTTCGGGCAGGTTATTAATATTTACGACGAAATATTTGAAAAAAATATCCGCAAGTTTGCCGACAGAGTATCTTTTCAGGCAAGGGTAAAAACGTTTGGACCCGAAACCAAGGTAACCGGAGTTCTTGAGTTTATGGCCTGTAACAACAGCCGTTGCCTGCCGCCTGCAAAACAGGTGTTTGATTTTAATCTGGTTCCTACCAACATAGATAATATGCTGGCAAAGGAATTGGATGCCGACAAGTTTAACGCCTTGAAATCAAAGCAATTTGCCGATGATAATTACGCATCTTCCGATGTGGAATATACTGTTGGCATGGCGCCCCCTGTTGATGTTATACCGGACAGTGAAGAGGAGGAAATAAGTTACCGTGCTACGGCCTCGCGCAAAAAAGCGCCCGCCCTTTCCAAGACAGATGTTTTTAACGAAGAAAAAGCAGTTGACCTCGATAACCTTTCATCAGACCTGCTTGTGGCTGCAAGTGCCACCCGGTTTATAAAAGGTAAAACTCCAAAACCCCAACAAAAAAACGCCGCCCAAAAACCGGCAGAAACCAAACCGCTGGCACAGGCACAAATAAAACCCGCAACAACTAAAGTTGCCCCGCAACCTTTCATTAACCCGGTAACCTGGGATTTTAGCCTCAACCCCGTGGAAGGCAATATTTACGAACTTGCCCTTACCGCATCTATAGAAGATGGGTGGTATATTTACGCTCAAAACAACGCCGGCACCGCCCCCATGCCGGTTTCGTTTACCTTTGACCAAAACAGCGGTATTGAGTTTGTTGAAACCGCCGTTCGTGAAAACGGACAACTGCTTACCGAAAAAGATCCCGTTTTTGAAAAAACCGTAAACAGATATACCAATACCGTTACTTTTACCCGAAAAGTAAAATTTCTCGAAAATGTACAAATTTCGGGCGGTGTTAAATATATGGCTGCCAACAACAAGCAGTACCTCATGCCCAAAGAAGTGCGTTTTAATTTTAACAACAGCCTGCTTATTCCGGTAAATAACATGCAACAAATGGCGGCTTCTATTCCCAATCCGTTGGGCAATCATGCATCTGGCAATAACTGGGTTTGGATGGCTGTTGCCCTCCTGTCTGCTTTTGGGCTGGTGTACTTCATGAGAAAAGTATCGCTCTGATAATTTCCTATCTACGCAATACTAAAACAAACCCCCTGAAAAACCCTGCATTACCCTAAATGCAGGGTTTGCTTTTTATACCCCGGCGGGCAAATACAACCCGCTTTCATACAAAGCCGCTGCCCAACCAACCCGTTCAACAGCCGGTGTTGACGCATCACTACAACTTAAGCACTTTACCAGCCCCAATAACCGGTAAAAATTAACTTTTATTAATAGCATGGCATAAGCGTATTGCTTAATTTTGCACCATTAAAAGCACATAAAAAAAACAAGCAACATGGATATAAACACCATTTCTTCGGGAGCCGACCTAATGCTGCTCAATGAGCGCATTAAACAGGAAAGCACCTTTATAGAACTGCTGGAGCGCGAACTGGGTAAGGTCATCATCGGGCAACAGCAAATGCTGGAACGGCTGCTCATAGGGTTGTTGTCGCAAGGGCATATATTGCTAGAAGGAGTGCCCGGACTGGCTAAAACGCTGGCCATTAAAACCCTGGCAGAGGCAGTACATGCCAAATTCAGTCGCATACAATTTACACCCGATCTGCTGCCGGCCGACCTTATTGGCACCATGATTTATAACCAGCAAGACCATAAATTTACCGTTAAAAAAGGGCCTGTTTTTGCCAACTTTGTACTGGCCGACGAAATTAACCGCGCCCCCGGTAAAGTACAAAGTGCCTTGTTGCAAGCCATGCAGGAACGCCAAATAACCATTGGTGAACACACCTACCGTTTAGAAGAGCCATTTCTGGTGCTGGCAACCCAAAATCCACTGGAACAGGAAGGCACTTACCCCCTGCCCGAAGCACAGCTTGACCGCTTTATGCTAAAGGTAATTATTACCTACCCCTCCAAAACCGACGAACAGCAAATTATGCGCATGAACGTAAATGATACGTTTGGTAAAGTGCAGCCGGTTTTGCAAACCGATATACTGCTGCGTGCCCGCAACGTGGTGCGCGAAGTGTATATGGACGAAAAAATTGAGCGCTACATACTAGATATTGTATTTGCCAGCAGAAACCCCAAAGAGTATAAGCTCGATAAATTATCGTCTTATATAAGCTACGGCGGCTCTCCGCGCGCAAGCATTAACCTTGCACTGGCCTCAAAAGCTTATGCCTTTATTAAGCGCCGCGGTTTTGTAATACCCGAAGATGTGCGCGCCATTTGTTATGATGTGATGCGCCACCGTATAGGCATTACCTACGAAGCCGAAGCAGACGGCGTAAGCGCAGAAGACATTATTCGGGAAATACTCAACACTGTGGAAGTGCCGTAAAAAACATATTATTCAAGCAACACCAGCCCATGGAAACCCAAGACCTGCTTAAAAAGGTTAGAAAAATTGAAATTAAAAGCCGAGGTTTGTCTAACCATATTTTTTCGGGCGAGTATCACAGCGCCTTTAAAGGAAGGGGCATGTCGTTTAGCGAAGTGCGTGAGTACCAGTTTGGCGACGACGTAAAAGCCATAGACTGGAATGTTACTGCCCGCCTGCGTACGCCCTATATAAAAGTGTTTGAAGAAGAGCGGGAACTAACCGTAATGTTGCTGGTAGATGTAAGCCAAAGCGCATTTTTTGGCACAGTAAACCAGTTTAAAAGCGAAATGATAACCGAAATTTGCGCGGTACTGGCCTTTTCTGCTATTAATAACAATGATAAAGTAGGGGTTATTTTTTTCGGACAAAAAATAGAGCAGTTTATTCCGCCCAAAAAAGGTAAAAAACACGTGCTGCGCATTATTCGCGAACTGCTGGACTATGCTTATGGGCAAAAAGCAAAAGCCGCCGAAGAACGCCGCCTCCGGTTTGCCGAAGAACTAAAAAAACAATGGTGGCAACAACGCATAAAAAACCTGCGGAGTTTTTTTACTGCAAATACACAAAATAAAAATGCACCTGCGGGCGTTACAACTTTTAACGGTGCTGCCCCGTTGCCCAAAACTGATATAGAAGAAGCAATCATATACTTTACCAACGTAATAAAAAGAAGGTGTACCGCTTTCCTGCTGTCTGATTTTATTGGCGAGGGTTACGAAAAAGCCCTGCGTTTAGCCGCCCAAAAGCACGATGTGGTGGGAGTTCATGTGTTTGATGTTCATGAACAGGCGTTGCCAAATGTAGGTATGGTAAGGGTTATAGATGCCGAAACAGGGCAAACAGCCTGGTTAGATACCGCCGATGCAAATGCACGCAAACAATATTATGTGGCCTTTATGAAAAAAATGGAATATTGCAAAAATGCCTTTGCCCGCTGCAGCGCCGATTTAATGAGTATTTCAACTCAGGAAGACTATGTAAAACACCTTATTGCATTTTTTAAAAAAAGAGGAACCTGAACATGAAACAAATTATAGTATTCTTGTTTTGCTGCTGTATGCTGTTACAGGGTGCGCAAGCACAGGCAAGTAAAAATACCTCCAAAAATACAACCACTAAAAAAACTACTACCACCAAACCCACCACCAAGCCCGCCGCCAAACCAACGGCTAAACCGGCAAACCCTGCACCCAAACCGGCAGATAAACCCGCTTCGGCTACCACTAATACCGGCATTGGCAGCAGCGAAACAACCACCCAACCAACAGCCCCAGCCACCCCCGAAATAATTGTAAAAGACGGGCCGCTTACCAAATACGAACTTTACAGCCAATTAAGAAACTATCTGGAAAACAACGGACTTAAAAACTGGATTTTGGCCGAACGCCTGTCTAACTTTATTATTGCCTTTAAAGAACCGGTGGCCATAGTTCCCGAAAAATCGGAAACAACTTACGAGTCAGAACAAAAAGAACTGGAAGCGCTGTCAAAAGTTTATTTGCCCAAACTGTTTGAAATTTCTATCGAATTTTCGCCTTATGCTACCGAACAACTCCGTATAGCCGCACCAACCGATAACAGCGCCGAAAAAAAAATGCAGGAATTAAAGGAAAAATACAGCATAGGCGAAATTTTTGAAAACGTTGAAACCAAGGAATATTACGCTGCCAGCAACGACGAAAGAAACCGCTTGGCCAACTTCCTGATTGCCAAAACTTTTATTGAGGTTAAAAACACCGAGGCTAATTTACCGCAACAGTTTTTGTACATTCAAAACTTTAGCGTAAATCTTAACTATCCCCAAAATTACTACCTCACCATTCCTAAGCAAGCCGGTACAGAGGCAGACCGAATTGTGCAATTTATTCAAACCACCATTTTAAGCCGCCAATAAAAACCGGTACAGGTTGCGTCATTATACCGTTTTGTAAACCCAATACCCCTGCCGATATGGGATTTTTGCTTAAATTAATCATTATTTGCTTAGTTATTTATTGGTTGGTGCGGTGGGTTGCCTCGTTTATGTTGCCGGTATATTTGGCCGCAAAAAGGGTACACCAAAAAAACACCCAAAGTATGAAAAAGCCCGATGAAGACAACATGCAAACCATGCAATACAAGGGCGGAGAATACATTGAGTATGAAGAAGTGGAATAGTGTTTCATGCAGTATGCCGGCGTCAGCTCCAAATGAGGTTTCCGGCATGGCTCAATAATGGCAGACATTTTCAATAACCCCACCGCCAAAACTCCGATGCTTTATTGTGGGACTTTGCTGTAAAGCGGCGGCACTTGCCCTTTGCGAAACCCAAACAATGTTGCTTTGTTTAAAATACAAGGTTTGGCACTATAATAGCCAACCTTGTATTATCTTTGCAGAACCGCACACCTTGTGCCCGCTTTTAACACCTGCCCGATAACTCTATTTGGGCATCACAAAACACCTTGCCATGGCCAATATAGTTGATAAAAATTTTGACCATTACATAACCATTATCGACGACATTTTTAACGACCTGCAAGTGCTGACCGTTAACCTCAACAACAAAAAAATGTCGGCAACGGTAAGCGATATTAGGGCACGCCTGCACGAACCCTTCCTGTTTGTAATAGTGGGCGAGGTAAAGGTGGGGAAAAGCAGCTTTGTAAATGCCCTGCTGCAAACCGACAAAGAGGTGTGCCGCGTAGCACCCGACCCCTGCACCGATACCATACAACAAATTGTATATGGACAAGAAGAGCAAACCATTTACATTAACGACCACCTTACCAAAATAACCCTTCCTGTTGACATTTTACAGAAAATTGCCATTGTAGATACGCCCGGAACCAATACCGTTGTGACCCACCACACCGAAATTACCGAAAAATTTATACCCGTAAGCGATTTAATTGTTTTTGTGTTTGAAGCAAAAAACCCCTACCGGCACTCTGCATGGCAATTCTTAGATTATATTAGCAACGAGTGGCGCAAAAAAGTAATTTTTGTGCTGCAACAAGCCGACCTCATGGAACCCGATGATTTGGAAGTAAACCGGAAAGGGGTGATTCAATACGCCAACAAATACGGCATTACCAACCCGCACGTTTTTTGCGTATCGGCAAAAAGAGAGCAAAACGGACTGCCTAACAGCGGTTTCAACGAAGTAAGAGAATACATTCTTGCTACCATTACCGGCAAAAACAACCTGCGCCTTAAAATACAAAGTCTGCTAAGCACCTCTAAAAATGTAATGAACAGCATGGAAGAGGGCATTAACACTACCCGGCAGCAATTGGAAGCCGATAATGAGTTCAGAAACAAGGTGAACCTGCTTTTAGACAACGCCGAAGTAAAAACCGATAACCAGGTGGGAAACCTTATAGACCTGCTCATGAAAGAGTATGACAAGGTTACCGGCGATATACAGCGCGAATTTGAAGAGGGTTTGGGCATTTTTACCCTGCTTCGGAAATCTTTTCTGTCAATTTTTAATGAAAAGGAAAGTCTTAAAGAGTGGATTAAGGAGTTGGTAAAAAAACTGGAGTATGCCCTTAAACCTGCTTTGGAGCGCCGCATGCGCGAAGGTGTGCTGAACATTGCCGACAGTGTGCGCCAAATGGCCGAAATTATTGACGCCGAAATACGCAAAAACAAGGCTGCCATAAAAAGCAACAACGAGGTTTTTACCGATATTGCCAATAAACGGCAGGATAAATTAGAAAAACTGCACGCCAATATTGAAGAAATTATTGCCGATACCGAAGAGTACGTAAGCAACGACATGTTTCAAAAAAGTGCGGCATTGGTGCCCAACCTGGCCACCGGCGGCAGCATTGCGGTAATTGGCGTTATTTTAATGGCAGTTACGCATGGGGCCGTGTTTGATGTCACAGGCGGCATACTTTCGGCAGCGGGGCTGTTGGGTGCCGGTGTGATAACCCTTACCCAGCGCAGTAAAATCATCAACGAGTTTGCGGCCGAAATTCAAAAAGGCAGGGTAAAACTTCGGGAGCAGGTAAAAGACAAACTCGATACCTATGTTAAAGAAATAAGAACCAAAATTGACAACAATTTTTTGGAGTTTGATGCTTTTGTAAACAGCCAGCAAAGCAAGTTTACCGAACTGCAACAGCAATACGCCGCCATTAAAAGCAAGTTTTTTAAAGTACAAAAAGAACTTGACCTTAACCCATAGGCGTGGCGTTGGACTACAGCGCTTTGGGCGCTTGCCTACTCTTCCAGCACTTTCATTTTTACCGATTTAACGGTAGTGTTGGTAACTTCGGTAATGGTAAAGGCATAGTCATCAATATAAATTACCTCACCGGCATCGGGTATATCTTCGTGCCGGGTTATAATATAGCCCGATAAAGTTTCGTAATCGCCTTCGGGCAAATTCAACTGGTACTTTTCGTTCAGGTAATCAATTTCGAGCCTTGCCGAAAACTCGTACTCGTTAGTTTCGGGGTTATATTTTTCTACAAACTCGTCGTCATCGTATTCGTCTTGTATTTCTCCAAAAATTTCTTCCATAATATCTTCAAGGGTAACAATGCCTGCCGTGCCGCCAAACTCATCTTTTACCCAGGCAATGCTTTTGTTTTCTTTAATAAACACATTCAGCAGGTCGGTAGCCGGCATTGCTTCGGGTACGGTAATAATGGGCCAAATTTTTCGGGTGGCTTTCAGTATATCCTGGTGATGAATGTAGCCGGTTACTTCATCAATACTGTTTTTGTAAACAATGAGTTTTGAGTGTTTGGTTTCAATAAAGGTTTGAATAATTTCTTCCATGCTGTCGTCCTGGTCAATAGCGGCTACTTCAAGTCGGGGCACCATGCACTCGCGCACCTTTACCCTTGGCAATTCCAGCGCCCGTTCAAAAAGCATGGCATCTACCTTTTTTCTTTCATCGGGGTTTTGGTCGCTCATGCGCACATAATGTTGCAGGTCAATGCGGCTAAGGGTGGGTTGGGGTACTTTGTGGTAATCAATGCCAAAGAAAACCTTTAGCAGGTTATCCGAAACCCAAACGGTAAACCGTACAAACGGAAACAAAAGCAGGTAAAGCGCCATAAAGGGCAGGGCCAGTACATTCAGCACGCCGTTGGGGTTAATGCGAAACAGGTTTTTTGGGGCAAATTCGCCCACTATTAAAATAACAATGGTAGAAATTAGTGTGGTAATTAAAATTTGCAGTACTTCAGAGTTGCCAATGATTTGGGAAAGCGGTTCGTTAATAAGCCGGTCGAATTGTGTGCCGTAAATTACCAGCATAACGGTGTTGCCAATAAGGGTAGTGCCTAAAAACTGGGTGGGGTTGCTAAAAAAAATCGATAATGCCCTGGCAGTAATACCGCCTTTTTGTTTCTGAATTTCGAGTTGTATTTTGTTGGCGGTTACAAATGCCAGCTCAATGCCCGAAAAAAGAGCAGAACCTGCTATTGCTATTATCAAAAGAGTTAAAGATACAGTTGCCATATAACTACCGGAACAAAATAAAAGTGGTTGAGGTATAATTTTGCAGCTATCTGCTGCAATTGTGATGCAAATTTACACAAAATTCACATAAAACTGAAAGGGACAGGTTTATGGCCAAGATGTCTGCTCTATGTAACGGCTAAAAATACTACACCCCGCCACTCAATCATACCTTAGATATTATGGTTTATGCGGCGGGGTGCAGAAAATAAGCTAATCTGGGTTATTGGCTATTTCTTGTCGTCAACTTTGGTGGCGTTGCCCCTTACATTTTTCATGCGCTCCTTGGTTTGTTCGGGAGTTTGGTTGATAATGGTTTTGGTTTCGGTTTTAACTGCTGCATTACCACGCACGTCCTGCATTTTTTCTTCGGTAGTTTTGGGTTTGGGAGTGGGGGCGGGGGCCGGTTTGGGTGTTGGGGCCGGTTTGGGCTTGGGTTTAGTATTGGTGGTGGGTTTGGCGGTACCGGCTTTGGCAGTGGCAGCAGCCAGCACAATAGAGTCGGCCTTAGCGGCAATAGCGCCTTCTACCTGTGCATTGCAAGCGCTGCTAAGTTCGGCGCGCAAGTTGGCAAGCCCGTCGTTTACCATTTTGTCAATTTCCTGCTGTTGTTGTGCTTTCATTTCTTCCATTTTGGCGGCATTGTTGCAAGAGGTGGTAAAAGCAAGCGCCGATACAGCTACTATAAATAAGAAAATTTGCTTTTTCATTTGATGCGTTTTGTTTTTTAAGTTTGAAAATGCGGGTTTAAAATAAATGGTGCTGAGTTACTTTTTGGTTTCTTCGGTTTTTTGTGCTTCCAGTTTTACTTTGGCAAGAGAATCGGCTTTGGCGGCCACCTCGGTTTGCATTCGTTGCTGGCAGGCGGCATTGGCAGAGTCTCTGATAGTGGCCGATTGTGCCTGCAAAATTGAGTCGGCTTTCATTTTTAGTTGTGCGGGGTCTAAACTTACGCCGGTGTCTTTACACGAGCCTAATAAGGCAACGGCAAAAAGAAGCACTACTGCTGTTTTAATTTTTTTCATGTTCTGAAAATGGGTTTTTAATGAATAAAATGATGATTGGTAAATTTTTTCGTCAAAAATAGGTAATTTTACACAAGTGCCTTTGGTGCGGGTAAAATTGTTGCTAAAACTGGCTTGCTTTTTGGTGAATAATGATGGTGTTCATTGCTTAAAGATGATAAAACCCAAGTAGCGGGTGTCCCAACTAATTTATTTGTAAAGAAAAATAAAGCAAAACATAGCAAAAATGGTGACAGAAAAATAATTTTGCAGTCTAACCCTTAACAAATATACCCTTTTTTCTTAGCTTTGCAACTGAAATTGTGGTTTGTTAAAAAACTGTTTAAAATTTGTCGTAAAAAAACGGCAAATTTGTTTGTTTATTAGGGAGGGCAACATATATTTGCGTGTTATCTCGTTTTTTGTGTTTATCTTGCGCCCTAAACTCAAGACAAGTTCATTTGAATCAGAAAATCATAAATATAACGGATTAAAACTACACCTTATGATGTTAGGTAAGAAACACTGGCTTCTTGCTTTCTTTCTTGTGATGGCAACTTCGTTTGCCCTGTTCGCTCAGGAAGAAGGTGAAACAAAAACCGAAGAAGAAAAAGCCTCCGATGACGGTTACCCGTATCCGGCTTTTAGAAGTGAAGAGTACAAAGACTTTGTTCCCAAGAAAAGACAAGATCAGCAAGACAAGTTTTTGGACAGAAAGTACAACTACCCCGCCCGCCCGCGCGACAAATGGGAAATTGGCCTGGATGCCGGCTTGCTCATGGTAAGCGGCGATATTCATACCGGTTTCACCGATTGGAAAGCTGGTGACAAGTTTCATACGAAACTTGGTTTCGGAGGGCACATCCGCCGTTCATTCGGTTATGTTTTCTCGCTGCGCGGTAACTTCATGATGGGTTCTACCTGGGGCAGAAATTGGGAGGCCGCTCAAGGTTGGTCTTTCAGCTCTATTGACCCCACCTACCACCCCAATGGTGCGTTGGCCGGCAACGAAGACCTCTACGGTGAGTTCAACGATGATCCCACCCCCAACTACATTGACCCCAATACCAACACCGGGCGTAATGTGTTCTACAACTACAAAACCAATATTCGCGAACTGAGCATTTCGGGTGTGTTCAACATTCACAACATCCGTTTCCACAAACGCGAAACCAAAGTTAGCCTTTACGGGCTTGCCGGTATTGGCGGCGTAGCCTACCGCACTTTCATGGACCAGTTAGACGCAAACGGCAATACTTATGCCGAGCGTTACGATGCCATTGTTAACTCCGATATCTATACCGGACGCTACAGAGACATGCGTAAAGATGTACTTGCAGAACTGGATAACGTGGTTGACGGCGAGTTTGAATCGCAGGCAGAACGTCATTTCGACGATTATGTTCCCAAGTTTCTTGGCGACAACTACTCCTACAAACCCACGGCTCATGCTGGTGCAGGTTTGGCTTTTAAATTAGGACGCACTATTAACCTTGCCCTCGAAAGCCGTGTTACCTACACCAACGACGACCTGCTCGATGGCCAACGCTGGCAGGAATGGGGCGCTTTAACCCGCGATTATGACACTTATGTGTTTACCGGAGCAAGTCTTAACTTCAACATCGGCAGTAAAAACTCGGTTGAACCGCTGTGGTGGATGAACCCCTTGGACTATACCTACGAAGAGCTGGCAGAACCCCCCTGCTGCGAAGATATGAAGTTGCCCGATTTGAACGACGACGACAAAGACGGCGTACCCAACGCATGGGATGAAGAACCCGATTCTCGCGAAAATTGCCCGGTTGATACCCGTGGACGTATGCTTGACAGCGACCGCGACGGCGTTTTGGATTGCGACGACCGCGAACCCCACACCCGTTACGATGCTATTGACCGCGTTGACCAATACGGTGTAGCTCCCAAAGACAAAATTAAATGCGACGACATTGACGGCTTCTGCGACTGTGTTAAAAAATGCGCTCCGCCGCCAATTGTAAAAGCCGATCCTTGCGCCAACCCGCTGTTGCCCAGCATCTTGTTTGATTTGAACAAATACTCTATCAAACCCGAATTTGATGCTCAACTGGCCGAAGTTGCCCGCTTCCTGCGCGATTGCCCCAATACCACCCTCTGTGTTATCGGACATACCGATGTAAGGTCTTCTAACCCCTACAACGACGTATTGTCTTACAAACGCGCCAAAGCAGTTATCGAAAAACTGGTAAAAGATTATGGCATTGCACGCAGCCGTTTGGTACTCCAATACCGCGGCGAAACCGAACCCGTAGTTGCCGGTCTGTCAGACTCGCCGGTTCGCAAAGCCATTGATGCCGACCATGCCCTGAACCGCCGTGTTGAGTTCCGCGTATGTCCGCCTCAGGAAGATATGCCCAAACCCAACGGACCCGCTGATGCAGGTAGCCGCAAACCGAAACCGTAAACCGGTATCCTGCCTCATAGAATTGCTAACATAACCAAAGCCCCCGGCGCTGCTGCGACCGGGGGCTTACTCTTTCTACATGTCTGTAACCGCCATAAGCAATTTTTGGGTTTAAACGGTTAATTACCGCTTGAACCACATTAAAATGTATGCTGTTTGCAAAATCTGGAGTAAATTTGCCCAAACCGCCCCCGTTTCATACCGTACCCAACATGTCTGCGACCAATCGGGGTAAAATTGCTTTCGAAATCAAACCCCTCTATAACCCCGCTCTGCATGATTTTTTGCACCCAATACGCCATACTTTTTTAAACTTCATTACTTAACAAACTACCCGATGGAAAATTTATTGGAAAAAATTCATCAAACTACACAACATATACAGGCAGGAGCGCCGTTTACCCCACAAGTGGGCATAATTTTAGGCACCGGTTTGGGCAACCTGGTGGGCGAAATTGATATTATTACAGAAATGCCCTACCATACCATACCGCATTTTCCGCTTTCTACCGTAGAAAGCCACAGCGGAAAACTTATTTTCGGGTATTTATCGGGTAAGCCCGTGATTGCCATGCAGGGGCGTTTCCACTACTACGAAGGGTATTCCATGCAACAGGTTACCTTTCCGGTAAGAGTTATGAAACAATTGGGTATAACCACCCTATTTATATCTAATGCCGCCGGTGGCATGGGCAACCACATGAACAAAGGCGACTTAATGATTTTGAACGACCATATAAACTTGCACCCCGACAACCCTCTGCGCGGTAAAAATTACCCCGAACTTGGACCGCGTTTCCCCGATATGAGCAACGTTTATGACCAAAACCTCATTGAAAAAGGTCTGGAAATTGCCCGGAAACATCATATCCGGTGCCACGCAGGTGTATATGCCAGCGTACCCGGCCCCAACTTAGAAACCAAAGCCGAATACGCCTATTTGAACCATATTGGCGCCAATGCAGTAGGCATGTCAACTGTGCCCGAAGTTTTGGTGGCTGCCCACAGCAACCTGCCGGTATTTGCCATATCGGTTATTACCGATGTCGGGTACCCGCCCGAAAGAATTGAATACGTTACCGTAGAAGATGTAATAGCCGTAGCCAAAGCCGCCGAGCCTAAAATGACCATTATTATTAAAGAACTCATTGGGCTGCTGTAACGTAACACCTTGCCCTTTCCGGCCCGCAACTCCGCATATGCTTACAAACACTCCCCCAAATCAATTTGCTCAAGAGGATGCCGCAATTATGGTAACACCAGATTATGTTAATGCCCAAATTGCCCAAATGAAAGCCTATACCCTGCTTTTGCTGAAAAGCGGCCCCAATCGCGGCAAATATTCCGATGATGAACTGAACGACCTGCAGACCAAACACCTGAAACACATTTTTGAAATGAAACTTTCGGGCAAATTGGCTATTGTGGGGCCATTGTTAAGTGATGGCAATTTAAGAGGCATCGGTATTTTTAACGCATCAGAAGACGAAGTAAAACAACTTATGTCCGAAGATGCATCGGTAAAAGCCGGGCTGTTAACCGTAGAAGTGCATCCATGGTTTGGCCTGCCCGGCGATGCATTACCAAAATAGCCTGCTGCCCTAACCTGGTCTTTAACGCTCTTATTACCAGTTATATGAAAAATAATATCTTTTTATCTCTGCTGCTACTTGCTTTTGCACCTTGCTTAACCGCAACAGCACAACCGTTATACCCCGTTGCCAACCTGCTGTTTAACTGGAAAGATACTACTCTGGCACCCTCGGCATACTACAACAATACCTATAACGAAGTTTGGGGCTTTGTGCAAAACGGGCGCGAGTATGCCGTTATTGGCAGCACCGCCGGAACCCACATTTTTGATGTAACAGACCCGGTGAATGCCTACCAGGCCGATTTTGTACCCGGTGCTTTTACCGGACCCTACGTGGTACACCGCGACTACGACTCTTACAACGGTTTTTTATATATGGTATGCGACGAAGGAAACAGCACCCTCCAAATTGCCGACCTCCGCTACCTGCCCGATTCGGTGCATGTGGTATATGACTCCGATGCTCTGTTTATGCGCTCACACAACGTGTTTGTAGATACAGCAACCGCTAAATTATACGCCTGTATAACCAAACATACCAACGAAACCCTGCACGGGCTGGAAGTTTTTGACCTGCAAGACCCCACTAACCCTCAATTTTTAGCCGATTACAACCTGCGCGCGCATGATGTGTATGTGCAAAACGATACGGTTTACCTCAGCGGCGAAGGAAACGGCTTCTTTATTGTTGATTTTACCAACGTGAACAGCCCACAAATAATAGGCTCGCTGACCGATTATGCCGCTTACGGGCAAGGCTACAACCATTCGGGGTGGATAACCCAGGACGGCAATTTTTTTGTGTTTGCCGATGAAAACCACGGGCTTCCCATGAAAATGGTGCGCATCGATAATTTATCCGATATTCAGGTAGTTTCCACTATTTCCTCAGACATTGACCCCAACTCTATTCCGCACAACCAAATCATTCGGGGCAACTACCTCTATGTTTCTTATTACCACGACGGATTGCAGGTTTTCGACGTTTCTGACCCTTACAACCCGTTTAAAGTTTGCCAATACAAAACATACCTGCCCACCGACCACGACTCATACCGTGGCGCCTGGGGTGTTTATCCCTACCTGCCATCGGGGCATATTTTGGTTTCCGATATGCAATACGGGTTGTTTGTGCTGGATGTAGGTTTGCTGCCCGAATACCCGGCAGGTATAGCCAATGAAGGGCAAAACCCGGTGCAATGGTCGGTTTTTCCTTCGGTTTTTACCGGAAACCAACTCAATATTACCACGCGCAACGCCGCTCTCCTGCCCTTTACCACGCAAGTGTACAACAGCGCCGGACAGTTGCTCGTTAATCAATCGTTCAGCCAGCCGGCAACACACGGGGTGCAGCAACTTGTATTGCCGCCAACCCTGCCTGCGGGCTGCTTTATAGTAAAAATTGCTTCGGCAAATGGCGTATTTACCACCAAGGTTATTAAAATGTAAAAAACAACCTATTATGGCCTTGCTGCGCTTAGGCTGTATTTGCTGCCTGCTGCTTTTGCAGGGGGTAACAATACTATATGCGCAAATTTTAAAACGCGATACCATTATGGCCGATTCGCGTTATCGGGATATATTTTTTACTTCCGACAGGTATTCGCTCAACCCTGTACAACAGCCCGATACCGGGTTGTTCTGGTTTCCGTTTTACAGCCCTGTGCAGCAACCCGGCACCGGAGGGCGGCAAATTGGAAACAACGGACAGGCGGCATATAGCCAACTGTTTGAATACAACAAACAAATGGGCTTTCATACCGGTTTCAGGCAGTTTGATAAATATGCCTTTACTCGAGATTCGGTGTTGTACTATGCCGGAAAATACCCCTACGCACAAATTAAATACACCATTGGCGGGCAGGAAGAACAAAGCGCCCGCATTGCCTTTGCACAAGCCATTGCCAAAAACCTGCGATACTTTTTTAACTACCGCATGTTAAACAGCCCCGGCGCATTTAGAAGGCAGCGTGCCAACCATCAAAACTTAAGCGCCTCGGTTTGGTATAAAACCACAAACAGCCGCTATAATGCGCTGGCCTATTTCTTAAACAATGCCGCTACCGTGCAGCAAAACGGCGGTGTTTTGGCAGAACAACTCCGGCTGGGCGATACCATTAACGTAATTTTAGATGAACTGCTGCTGCCTCGTTCTAACGTAGTACCTGTGCAACTGGCCAATGCCGAAAATAAGCAGCGAAGCAACGAACTGCTGCTACAACAAACCTACGATTGGGGAACTTATGTTACCCAACAGGTTGGCGACACCCTGCAAATTAAAACCCTATTCCCCACATTTAGAATTGGACATGCCTTTAGTGCCGGAAAACAAAAAAACGTGTACCAAGACAGCCAACCGCCCGCATCGGGTTTTTACCCCAATTTTTTCATCAGCCGAAGCAAAACTGCTGACTCACTTGGTACGCAGCATTATACTAACGAGTTTTTTGTAAGCTGGTTTGGTAAAAAAACAGCCCCCGACAGCGCCGGATTTCTGCAAACCACTACCCTCCGCGCCGGTTTTACCCACCAACTCATACGGGTTACGCGCTTTACCACCCAAGATACCATTCCCATTCAAATCATTATTCTGGGCAACAACAATGCCTATACCACCCGCCGCGATACCCTTTACCGCGTTATTGAGCAGAAAGACCCGCTGCAAAGCGGCACCCTTAATTTTTTCTTTCAAAGTAGCCCCCATAACCGGTTTTTTCAATACAATGCAGCAGCACAATATGCCCTGTTTGGCTTTAACTTAGCCGATTTTTGGGTAAAAGCCGATGTTCGCCTTCAAATTTCACCCAAAGTGGGTGGTATTAAAGGGAGGCTCATTGCCAGCCGGCTAACACCCGATTACATCCATGATTTTTACTTCTCCAACCATTACCGGTGGCAAAACAACTTTAACAAAATAAATGCCTTGCAAATGTGGGCCGGCTATTTTAACCCGGTGCTTAATCTTGAAATGGGGTATGCCAACCACACTTTTACCAACTATATGGTGTGGAACGAAACGGCACAACCGCAACAACTATCCGATGCCATTAATATAAGTCAGTTTACTTTGCAGCACCGGCTAAAATGGAAAGACTTACACCTGCATACCTGGGCAGCCTTGCAGTTTTCAAGCACCAGCAAGGTGCAGTTGCCTCGGTTTAGTATTCAAAACTTGTTTTACTGGCAAAAAAACCTGTTTCGCAATGCTCTTACTGCAGAGTTGGGCTTTTTGTTTTACCTCAACACCGCTTATTTTGCCAATGCCTTTGCGCCCGCCAGCGGGCAGTTTTACCTCCAAAGTGCCGATAAAATTGACTGGTACCCTGTAGCCGATGTATATGGCGTTTTTAAGGTGAAGCGGGTGCGCCTGTTTGTAAAAATGGAGCACGTAAACCAAGGTGTATTAAAACGCAAAAGCTATTTTACCGCTCCCGATTACCCGGGCATTGACCGCGTTTTCAGATTTGGGGCAGCCTGGATGTTTTACGATTAAGATTTGTGCCGGTGGTCAGGCTGCAAAAGAGCGTCCGAAATGCACAATAGCCATTACAATTACTGCAATAAGCAACAGCCTTATCCAGTAATTTGCCCGGGGTATTTTAACCGCAAAAGTAGCAGCCGCCCATGCGCCTGCAGTTTGCCCTACGGTAAGCAGTAAGCCCAAATACCAGTTTACCTGCCCGTTAATGATAAAGATGAAAAGGGCTGGTATGGTAAAGGCAAATACCAGCAAACTTTTAATGCTGTTGGCCTGGTTAAGGCTGTAGCCAGCGCCTAACACTAGAGCTGCCAGTATAAGTATGCCCACACCCGCCTGAATAAAGCCGCCATACAACCCCACTGCCAGCATAAGCAATGTTGTTTTTACGCTCCTAAATCCGGAGGGGTTTGGTGTGGCTGCTGCTAACCAGCGTTCGGGGTCTTTTACAACTAAGTACAGCAGCAGCGCCATAAGGCAAGACAAAGCTAAGTTGAGGTATTTTTCATGTAACTCAACGGCCAACTGTGCGCCGGCCACCGAGCCAACAACTGCCGGCACAATTAGCCACCATAATGCTGCGCCGTCTGTATGCACCCCTTTTTTCCTGAACGTAAGATAACCTGTAAGGCTTTGTGCCGCTACGCCCACACGGTTGGTTCCGTTGGCCATGCCGGCAGGTAAACCCAGCATGGACAACATAGGCAGGGTTATGGCAGAGCCATTGCCGGCCAGGGTGTTAATAAAACCGGCTGCTAAGCCGGCCAAAGCGCCCAACAAATACACATACCACGAAATGGTATCCATAAAAAGAAAGTGTTTGGGGTTAAAGATGGTTTTCGGGTTCATAACCGACAGTTGCTTGTTGGGCCATACTGGATCCGGCAATCATGCCGCAGGTCCAGGCCGCCTGAAAATTAAATCCGCCGGTAATGGCATCAATATTGAGTATTTCGCCGGCAAAATACAGGCGCGGCAATAGTTTGCTTTCCATGGTTTTAAAGTTAACCTCGCTCAGGCGCACGCCGCCGCAGGTTACAAACTCCTCTTTAAAGGTACTTTTACCGGTTACGGGCAGTATGGTTTGCGTAAGTTGAGCTACCAATTGTTGCAGTTGTTTTTTTGAAACATCGGCCCAGCGCAGGGTTTCGGGTATGTGGCATTGGGCAGCAAGGCGTTTCCAGAGGCGCAGCGGCAGGTTAAACAAGGCATGAGCCTGCACTGCCCGTGTGGCATGTTGAATCTTGTATTGAGCCAGTATGTGCGCTACATCGGGCGCAGGCAGGTTTACCCAGTTAATTTCCACATTAAACCGGTAATTCAGATGTTGTAATGCTCTTGCCCCCCAGGCCGACAGCCGCAGCACCGCAGGCCCGCTAAGTCCCCAATGGGTAACAAGCAGGTTACCCGAAGCCTGTAATTTGGTTTGTGGCACTTTAATGGTAACTCCGGGTATGGTAATGCCCGCCAGTTCATGCAGCAACGGGTGCGCAATGTTGAAAGTAAACAACGATGGAACCGGCGTTTCTATGGTATGACCCAAACCCGATAAAATCTGCCAAATTTGCGCACTGCTGCCCGATGCTACCAATACACAGTGTGCTGTAATAGTTTTATTATTGCCGGTTTGCAGCAGCCAGCCGCCATTTTCTGTATGGGGTGGGGTAATGCCGGTAATGCCGCTGTTGAGGTAAACGGCAACGCCATATTTTTGGGCAGCATTGGCAAGGCAATCAACAATTGTTTGCGAGTCGTCGGTAACCGGAAACATGCGTCCGTCTGCTTCGGCTTTGAGGGTAACCCCCTGCGCTTCAAACCAGTCAATGGTATGTTTCGGGTTAAACCGGTGAAAAGGCGCTATCAGTTCTTGCGCACCACGAGGATAACTTTTCACCAGTTCGGCCACATCAAAACAGGCATGGGTAACATTGCACCGCCCCCCGCCCGAAATTTTAACCTTTGCAAGCACATGGCGGCTTTTTTCCAGAATGAGCACCGGCCGGTGCTGCTGCAACTGCGCACAGGTAATTGCGGCAAAAAAACCGGCCGCTCCGCCCCCAACCACAACTACCGGTGTTGCTGATGCCATAGTATTGTAACAATAGGATGCCGGTGCGAAACTAACAAAACTTTTTGGGGCTGCCAAACTGCATAACTTTCTTCTGCTTTTGAAAGTAAAAAACAAGTAAAACCCGTACCTTTAGAGGCCATACCGCATGGCCGCCGCAACAGGCGTAATTTCATTTTTAAATCCTGTTTTATGTCGGTATTATTTGATATACTTGGAACTGCCGGAAAAGCGGGCTTGTATAACCTTAGCCGCCGTAGTTTACCCCAAACTGCCGGCGCTGCCCAACTGAAGGGATTAGAAGAAGAGGTGGAAATTATTCGCGACCATTGGGGTATTCCGCATATATACGCAAAAAATCTTTCCGATTTGCTGTTTGCCCAAGGGTTTACCCATGCACAGGAGCGATTCTGGCAAATGGAACTGAACCGGCGCGCCGCTACCGGCACACTAAGCGAAGTATTTGGCGACATAGCGCTTAATACCGATATTGCCAGCCGTACTTTTGGCTTTGCACGGTTGGGCAAAGAAGATATTGGGGTATTGCCACAGGCGTTGCGCAACCTGTTGCAGTCTTACGTTGATGGCATTAACAGCTTTTTAAGCCACCACAAAAACCGCATTTCGGTAGAGTTTAGCCTGCTGCGTTTTGCGCCCAAACCATGGACATTAGAAGATACTATGGCATTTGCAAGGCTTATGAACTGGCAACTGTCGCACGCATGGCAGGGCGAACTTATTCGGGCAAACTTTGCCGATTTGGTTGGCGCCGAACTTGCGGCAGAACTCGATATCCGGTATCCGCCCGGCAACCCTTCTATTTTGCATAAAGGAACAGAGGTAAACAACCCTGTTTTTAGCGGCTCCGAAAGCTCGTTTTTGCGGCAGAACAACGGCAGTAACTCATGGGCCATATCGGGCAACCTTACCGAAAGCGGTCAACCGCTGCTTGCCAATGACCCACACCTGCATTTGGGTACACCGGCTATCTGGTACGAAAACCATTTGCACTGCCCCCAACTGCATAGCACCGGCGTAACCATTGCCGGTATGCCGCTGGTGCTCATAGGGCATAACGAAAACATGGCTTGGGGTATTACTCTGGCTTATACCGATGGGGAAGACCTGTTTATTGAAAAATTTACCGATTTTGAGCAAGGGCTTTACCAATATGGCAATACAGTAGAAAAAGCACAAATAATAGAAGAACCCATTGCCGTAAAAGGTCGCAAAGAACCGCATATTGCCCGGGTTTGCATTACCCGCCATGGGCCTGTGGTTTCTGATGTGGTAGGATACCCACAGCACCGGCTGGCCTTGCAATCTATTGCGCTGCAACCGCGGTTATCCTATTTCAGGGGGTGGTGGCAGCTAAACCTTGCAAAAGATTATACCGATTTTGTACATGCAGTAAGTTTTCTTTCGGCGCCGCAACTTAACCTTGTATTTGCCGATACCGCCGGCAATATAGGATATTGGCTAACCGGAAAAGCGCCCATAAGAAAGGCCGGCAATGGTAAACTGCCGGCTCCGGGCTGGAGCGGCGAGTACGAGTGGACCGGTTTTGTACCTTTTACCGAAATGCCGCACGCTCTTAATCCCCAAAAAGGCTATGTTATTACCGCAAACAACCGCGTTATTCCCGATGATTACCCCTATTTTTTAGGCGATGTGTGGATGAACGGCTACCGCGCCAACCGGCTGGAACAATTAATAACCCAACACACCAACATTAGCGCCAACGATTGTCGCCACATGCAAACCGATGTTTTTTGCATACCGGGTAAGATAATGGCCAATCTGTTTAAAGAAATGTTGCCAGAGGCCGCCCAACTGCCACCCCGCTACTGGCGTAGCTGGTATTTACTGGCCGACTGGGACGGCTACCTTACCCCGCATACCGTTGGCGGCACCATTTACGAACTGGTGCGCAAATTTGCCATACAAAACCTGCTGGAAAACGCCATTAACGCTGAGTGGCTCCTGCGCTTTACCGGTAAAGGGTTTGACCCCGTTCTTAAAAATTTCAGCGAGCAAATGGGGCACGATATTACGGCTTTGCTGCGCATACTTAACAACCCCGACAGTCTTTGGCTTAAAAAATACGGCGGAAAAAATGCCCTGCTCCAAAAAAGCCTCATGATGGCCACCAACTGGCTTACCGACCACTTAGGCAACAATCCCGAAAAATGGGAGTGGGGTAAACTGCATACTATGGTTGCTCCACATGCACTTGGGGTAAAAAAACCGTTTGACAAGGTGTTTAACATTGGACCCGTACCCATGGGCGGCGATGGCGATACCCCGCTGCAGGCCGGTACGCCCGAAAACGAAATTCCTAACACTCATGTGGTAAGTGCATCTTACAGGCAGGTTATAGACCTTGGCAATCTGTCGCAATCTATGGCAGTGCTGCCAACCGGGCAATCGGGGCATTTGGGTAGCCCGCACTATAAAGACCAAAACCACCTTTGGCTTACCGGTCAACTTCGCCCTATGTTGTGGACCCGCGAGCAGGTAGTGGCTTACAGCAACCAAAAACTGGTGCTTGAACCTAAATAGAGGCCGGGTTAAATACTTTTTGCGCAATCTTTGGCAGTGTGCTGTATAGTTAGTTAGCCTGCGTATTTTACCACACTCTTATAACAAAGCCCGCTTACACCAAACGGCAAGCGGGCTTTGTTGTTTTTGTATGCGGCAAATGGCTAGAAAGGCAGGTCATCACCTGCATCTACCGGCGGCGGGGTTGAATGAGAGCCACCGGACCGGCTGTCGTTACCGGCGCTGCTTCGGCCATAATCGCCGCCGCCGTCATTCTCCGAACCGCCTTTAGAACCCAGCATCTGAAAACTATTGGCTTCAATTTCGGTAATATATCTTTTGTTGCCTTCTTTATCTTCCCATGAGCGCGTTTTAATTTTACCTTCAATAAATACCATTTTCCCTTTTTGCAGGTATTTTTCGGCAATTTCTGCCAATTTGCCCCAACAAACTATGTTGTGCCATTCGGTATTTTCTACAGATTGTCCCTCGCGGTTTGTGTAACGCTCAGAGGTAGCCAATGAAAAAGATGCTTTTTTAGAACCGCTTTCGAAGTTCTGAATCTCGGGGTCTTTGCCCAGGTTGCCAACTAATAAAACTTTGTTTAAACTCATATGTATTTTGTTTTTAAGGTGAATTTAGAAACAACAAACTTGCGCAAAAATAATACATTAAATACATTGTTGCATTATTTTGTAGAAATATTTTGTTTTTTTTCAGGTTTTTTACAAAAAAATTACAAGATTGTTTTTGCGTTGAAAGCAGTTGTAAAACTGTTGGGGCAGAAAAAGCAGTGCAGTTTTATCATTTGGACTAAACGCACAGGCAAGGGCTTTTTATGAAGGAGGAGTAAGCAAGAAACAATTTGCTGTTGTCAATAGTTGCGCCGGTTTAACCTTTTAGCTGGTAATTTGCCGTGGTTGTTAACTGCCGGCGGTTTTGCGGGGTAGAGAGCGAAGGGGTTGGGACTTCCAATTTACTTATTTTGCGTTTTTATAGTTTGGTAGTGCATTTTTTATGTAATTTTGCCCTCTGTATTTGTAACAATCATTCAACTAATGCGTCTAATCAATAAAATTTGATTTATTATGATAGAAGATGCCAATCTTGAAATTGAAGTTTCCGAAGAACATATGGTGGCAGCCATAGATCATTTGGCAAAAGAATTGCTGGCCGTGCGTGCCGGAAAAGCAAGCCCCACCATGTTGCAAAATGTGTTTGTTGACTACTATGGCGCACATACGCCTGTGAGTCAGGTTGCCAACGTTACCTCGCTCGATGCACGCACCCTGTCTATTCAACCGTGGGAAAAAAACATGATAGGTCCTATTGAAAAAGCTATTTTTGCCGCCAATTTGGGTGTAACGCCTCAAAACGACGGGCAAATGATACGCATTACCATTCCGCCCATGACGCAGGAGCGGCGGTTGCAACTGGTAAAGCAAGTAAAAGACATGGGCGAGCATACCCGCGTAAGCATTCGCAATGCGCGGCGCGATGCCATTCACAATATTAAGAAAATGGTAAAAGACGGTTTGTCTGAAGACTATGGTAAGCACGCCGAGCATCAAGTGGAAGAACTTACCAAAAAGTACATTGAAAAAACGGACAAAATTGTACATGCCAAGGAGGAAGAAATAATGACCATTTAACCGGTTTTTTGTAAGCGCCGGTTATAAACAGGAAAAGGGGTGCTTTAACCGCACCCCTTTTCCTGTTTATGGTGTTCTGACTACTGTTCCAGCAGGTTGTGTGCCAGCAGGTATTCGGCAATTTGAATGGCGTTGGTAGCAGCCCCTTTTCGCAGGTTATCGGAAACAATCCACATATTAAGGGTGTTGGGCTGCGATTCATCACGGCGAATACGGCCTACAAACACCTCATCTTTGTTGGTTTGGTACAGCGGCATGGGGTAAATATGCTGGCTGATATTGTCCATAACTACTACGCCGGGCATTTCGGACATGAGCTGGCGCACGCGGTCGAGGCTGCCGAAATCGTGTTCAAATTCTACGTTTACCGACTCGGAGTGGCCGCCAATTACCGGAACCCGTACCGCGGTGGCAGTTACCTGTATGGCATAATCGTTCAAAATTTTGCGGGTTTCGTTTACCAGTTTCATTTCTTCCTTGGTGTAACCGTTATCGGTAAACACATCGCATTGGGGCAGGCAATTGAGGTCAATATTGTAGGGGTACACTTTTTCGCCTTCAATACCGCTTCTTTCGCTGCGCAGCTGGGCAACGGCTTCTTTACCGGTGCCGGTTACGGCCTGGTAGGTAGATACCACAATGCGTTTAATTTTAAACGCATCATGCAAGGGGCTTAATGCCATTACCATTTGTATGGTAGAGCAGTTGGGGTTTGCAATAATTTTATCGGTTTTGTTAAGTACGCCGCCGTTAATTTCGGGTACTACCAGTTTAATGTTTTCGTGCATGCGCCATGCCGATGAATTGTCAATAACGGTGGTTCCCATTTCGGCAAATTGCGGCGCCCATTTGAGCGATACGCCGGCGCCGGCCGAAAACAGGGCAATATCGGGCTTGTTGTATAACCCCACTTCCATGCTTACCACCGATACGGGTTTGCCGTTAAAATGAATGGTATTACCTACCGATGCTTCGGAGGCTACGGGTATAATTTGGGTAACCGGAAAATTGCGTTCCTGCAAAACGTTGAGCATTACCTTGCCCACCAAACCGGTTGCGCCTACTACTGCTACTTTCATGTTTTTGGGTATGTACTGGTTAAATTGTTTTAAAATAGCTTGTCTTGCTTTTTTATTGACGAAAACGGGGTGCAAAGGTAACGGAAAAAAGAAGCTTGTGCAAGTGTAGTTTTAATATTTACCCCGAATGAAGCTTGCCCACACCCGTTTTGGCGCTATTGCTCCCCGATGTAAGGATAGCGCACTTCGGAAAGAAACAAGCCCTGCGGCGGTACCGATATGTTTATTTTCGGAAACTGGCTTTTTCGGCCGTTCATTACCTCGGTAAATTCCTGTAAAGAGATTTTGTCTTTACCCATAAACAGCAGGCAGCCTACAATGCGGCGCACCATGCCGCGCAAAAACCGGTTTGCAGCCAAATGGAACCGCAGGGTTTGGTCGGTTTCATTAAGGTGCATTTGGGCTTTGTAGAGGTTACAAAGGGTGGTTTTGGAGCCGGCGCCGGTTTTGCAAAACATTCTGAAATCGGTATATTGGGGCAGCAGTTCTATGGCTTGCTGCATCACCTCCAAATTGAGCGGCCGCCATGGAAAAAAGAAACTGAATTCGGTTAAAAACGGGTTTTTGTTAAAGTGTATGTAGTAATCATAAGCGCGGTAGGTGGCATCGAAACGGGCATGTGCATTGGCCGGTATTTGGATAATAATGCGTTTGGCGGCAATATCGGGCGGAAGGTACCGGTTCAGGCGGTTCAGCAGGTCATCGGGCAGCGGATTTTCGGCATCAAAATGCAGGAAAAAACTGCTCGCATGTACGCCTGTATCGGTTCGGCCGCAACCCACCACATTTATTGGTTCACGCAAAAACAGGCTCAGGGCTTCGTTTATTTTTGCCTGTACGCTTATGCCCGTAGGCTGTACCTGCCAGCCTATGTAGTTTTTACCGTGATAGGCAATTTCAATAAAATATCGTTGGGACATACCGGGCAGGGTTTTCAGTTGAGTTCTACAATGCTTACACCGGCGCCGCCATATTGCGGCTCTTCATCAGATACCGATTTTACGGCGCGGTAGTTTTTAAGCAAATCGCGTATGGCACGGCGCAAAATGCCGTCGCCAATACCATGAATAATTTTTACCTCGCCCACACTCAGCATAAGAGCTTTATCGAGCAGATCTTCTACCGCTTTTAACGCTTCTTCGCGGCGCATACCGCGTATATCAATATTATTTTTAAACTCGCTTTTTACCTGCAGGGTGTTATACAGGTTTGCGTTATAGCTGCTGCTTTCTTTTTTGGGTTCTGCACGCTCTACCACTTCCAGCTCTTTGGTGCTGATATGCGTTTTAATCTGGTCGAACTGTACTATGGCCATGTTTTTCCGAAGTTCCAGCACCCGGCCAACCTCATTGCTGCCCCTAACCTGCACCAGCGAGTCAATGTCAATGGGTTTACCCGATTTTTTGAAATAAATAACCTCTTTCAGTTCTTCCACCTCTTCGCTTAACCGGGCTTTATCCGCTTCAATTTCGGCTTTTATTTTTTTAATAATCGTTTTTTCTTCTTTGTTTTCGTTCCACTCGCGCACCATGTTTTCAAATTTTCGGTTGGCATCTTCTAAGTATGCCTGCGCTTTTTGCTGTGCTTCGAGGAGTATTTTTTTGCGGTTTTGTTCCAGCGTTTCATTTTTGGCGGTGTATTCGGTGAGCAATTTTTGGTACTGCTCTTCCTTTTGTGCGGCAATGCGCTCGCGCTCTATAACGGCCTGTTTTTCGCGCTGCAGGTTGCTCAGCAGTTCGTCAAATTCCTTGTACTCTGCATTTACCTTGCTTTTGGCGTTTTGTATAAGAGCATCGTTCAGCCCGCTTTTTACGGCCAGTTCAAAGGCAAAAGAGCTGCCGGGTTTACCCACATCAAGTTTATAAAGGGGTTGCAGGTTGGCATGGTCAAATAACATGCAGCCGTTTATAATGCCGGGTGTATTGGTGGCATATACCTTAATATTGGAGTAGTGGGTGGTAATAACGCCGTAGCAAAACTTTTTGTTTAGGTATTCCAGAATGGCTTCGGCAATGGCACCGCCCAGAGCAGGGTCGGTTCCTGAGCCAAATTCGTCAATGAGCAGCAGGGTTTTGGCGTTGGCAAATTCGGTAAAATAGCGCATGTTGCGCAGGCGCGAGCTATAGGTGCTCAAGTCGTTTTCAATAGATTGTTCATCGCCAATATCTACAAAAATATTGCGGAAAACGGGCAGGATGGAGTGGTCGTCGGCCGGAATTAACATGCCGGTTTGCAGCATTACCTGCATTAGCCCTACTGTTTTAAGCAATACCGATTTACCGCCGGCATTGGGTCCGCTTACCACCAGTAAGCGATCTGCTATGGAAAGCGAAAAGGTTAGCGGCACGGTTCTTTTTTTAAGCGTTTTGTTTTTGAGGTACAGCAGCGGGTGCCGGGCGTTAAAAATTTCCATGCTTTTATCGGACGACAGGCGGGGCATGCTGGCGTTGGTATCTATGGCAAACATGGCTTTTGCCCTCACAAAATCGAGCAGCCCCAGTATTTGGCGGTATTGTTTTATGGCGGGCAGGTGCGGGCGGGCTTGTTGGGTAAGCTGGCGCAAAATGCGGAAAATTTCGCGTTTTTCGGCTTGTTGCAGTTCGGTTATTTCGTTGCTGAGGTACACGGTGGCTTCGGGTTCAATGTAGGTGGTGCTGCCTGTTCCCGATTCGTCGTGCACAATGCCTTTTACCTTTCTTTTATGTTCTGCCACCACTGCCAGTACGCGGCGGCCGTTGCGTATGCTTTCGGCGCTATCGGTAAGCCAGCCGTATTTTTTATATTCGGCAATAATGGCATTAAATTTTCGCTCCAAATCAGAAAAACGGGCGGTAATGCTGCGGCGTATTTGCAAAAGTTCTTTAGAGGCATCGGAGCGCACCTTGCCGTTGTCGTCCAATACCAATTTTAGTTCGTGCAGCAGTTCTTTGCTAAGGGTTAACCGCTCAAGCATGGCAAACAGGTGGGGGTATTTTTGCCTTCGTTCGTTTTGTTGTCCGGCAAAAAAGCGCACAATTTCCTCTACGGTTTTAAGCACCTGGTAAACCCGGAAAAACTGCTGTTCGTTTAGCGCAGAGTTTTCAACGCCCAGCAGCATAATTTCTTCTTTCAAATCAAGGTAATTTCCCGCCGGAAATCCCTGTTCTTCAAAGAGTTGCAGTTGTTTAAAATCATGGGTTTGCCGCAATTGCTGCAATATTTCATCGGGGTTGGCGGTAAGGTTCATGGCGGCAACCAGTTCTTTACCCATGGGGCTAACGCATTTGGCGGTTAGCAGTTCCTGTATTTTGTCAAACTCCAGTTTGGTAAAAAGGTCTTTGGGGTACAGGTCGGTTTTGTATTTGTCTTTATCGGCGTATTTCATGGATGTAGTAGTATAAGGCGCAGTGGGGTTAAACTTCGGCATGCACGGGGGCTGATTACTTAAAGCGGGTATTTGGTGGCGTTCTTTTAATAGGTTACCAGTTGGGTTTTAGTAAGCATCACCACATTTGCTCCTGTTTCAAACTGATATATAATTTGGGGAAAATACAGATATATGGTCTGCAACAAATCTCGGTTGGTGATATTGCCAAGTTTAAATAGCAAGATTTGCGGGGGTGCGCCTTTAAGCCAATAGTTATCTAAAAAATCACTGTCTTTGGTAACAATTATTCGATTTTCGGCAATGGCTATATCTACAATTTGATTATCCTGTAATAAATGTCCGTTCGGAAAATCGGTTGTGTGAATGGCGTTGAATTGTTTTTCGGAAAAAAACTTTGCCAAAAGTGGCGGCAGTTGCGTATCAACAATGAATTTTACCATCTTTAGGCGAGTATGGCAATAACATTTTTGGTATCGGCAATTTTGGAAGCATATAACAAACAAGCTTCTATGTCTTCTTCTTCCAAATACGGATAATCGGTCAAAATTTCGGCAAAGGTCATTCCGCTTGCCAAAATTTCTAACAACTGCACTACGGAAAAGCGCATGTTTCTAATGCAAGGTTTACCTTTACATACATTGGGGTTAATGGTTATCCTTGATAAAATAGGATGCATAGCTGTTGTTTTAAAGCCCGATTAGTCAATAGCAATATTGACTGAAACAACAAAGATAATTAAAAGATTGCAAAACCCCGAAACCATTTGCCGGTGCTTTGTAAATTTTGTCGTAAGACAAAACATCAAACTCTGTTGTAAGAATTGCCAACCGATTTTTTTTGTTCGATTCGAGTTGAAAATCTGTTTTTAAACCTTCCTTATTAGCGGTTATGCATTTGCTTGTTTTGTTGTCAGGCAAAAAAGCGCACAATTTCTTCTGCGGTTATAAGCACTTGCTAAATGCGGAAAAACTGCTGCTCATTTAGTACCGAGTTTTCAACGTCGGGCAACATAATTTCTTCTTTCAGGTTAAAAAATTACCCGTTATTGCCCGAAAGTTATCTTGACCACGAGGACGCTTCTCCAAAAATTGTGGTAAAAGATTCGGCATTAATTGAATTGCACAGTATTTCCATATAAAAGCGGCCTTCTCTGTTTTTAAAGTCAAATACCGATTTGCACCCCTCTTGGTTAACCGCAATACCCTCTTCGGTTTTTTCAATAACCATACTTATTTGTCTTGTAAGGTTTTCTTCGGTATTTCCTACGCCCTGTCTTACCAGCATACCCACCTCGCAGGCTTCATATTCTACCAGACTATACCGGTTGTTTCCTATTACAAACCTATCCCAACCGGGGTAGTTTTTATCGAGCCAAGCAAGCAGGTTTCCAATAAATACGTATTTAGGCAACACTTTTAGTTGGTCTGCCTGCCTTACAATGGTAGTTTGTTTGCTATCTTTTTTGATACTTCGGTACAAAACAAATTCGTCCCAACCGGGCATTTTGGCATCGAGCCATTTTTGGGTTTCGGCTATTTCGGCATAAGTTTTATGATTTTCAATTAAAATCTGTTTGTCTGTTTCTGTTTTTACTCCTGCAATTTTCATAGTGCTGTTTGTAGTATAGATTATCGTTCGTATTTGTTGTATTGCTTTTTAATTGTTAAACCGCTTTTTTCACCGGTCAATATTTACCGTTTCATATACATGGCAGCCTTGCTGTTTAAGGTTGGCAATACCGGCGGTAAAGTTATTGCCAAGCGCATTGCCGCTACTGTTTTGGCAAAAGGGGCATGCGTGCATGTTGCCGTCGGTGTCAATATACAGGTAGCGGTTTCCTGCTCCCGAACAGCCGGCCCGGCGTTGGTTGGCGCCGTAGTAGTCAATCAGCGGGTAGTTAAGGTATTGCGGCGAGGTGTCAATATCTTGTGCAAAGTCTTCTAATAGTTGAATTTGCTGCGGGCTAAGGTGCACGGGTTTACCCTCGTAGCGGCCGGCGGCGCGGGGTTCCAGCAGGCGAATAAAATGCACGCCCCAATCTTTGGCCAATTCGGCATATTGATACAGGTTTTGGCGGGTGCAAAATTCTTTGGTAACACATACCGATAAGGCAACTACCAAATTGGCCTTCAGGGCATGTTGCACGGCCTCTTTAGCGTGGTTAAAAGAGCCTTCGGTGCCTCTGAATTGGTCGTGCCACTGCGGGTTCCAATGGTCTAAGCTAACCGAAACGCCGGTAAGGCCGGCTTGTTTAAGGCGGTTGGCTTTACCGGCGGTAAGGCCGTAGCCCGATGTAAGGAGCCAGAAATCGGTATTTTTTCGGGCAGTTTGCAGCAGTTGCAGCATATCGTCAAAGCGGTTAAGGGGTTCGCCGCCGCTAAGTTCTATCTGCGCCACGCCCATATTCTGAAACCGTTTTACAATTTCCTTCAGGTTGTCTAAGGTAAGTGTTTCTTTGTGGTTAAGGGCTTTCCACTCAAAGCAGTGCTGGCATTGCAGGGGGCATTTTTTGGTAATGGCCAATATGAGCACCTGCAGCCCGCTTTGGTAGCCGGCAATTGGCAGCAGGCGGTGCATTTCGTTTTTCAAAAAGCGGCGGCAGGCTGCCGAGGGTGCTCCGGGAATAATGAGGCGCGAGTAGCGGCGGCCATCTACCAACATCAGCTTGGGTATGTACCGGTAATGCTGATGCTGCCTGCGAAGGTCAAAAAAACTTCGGATTACTTTTACCACCGAAACGGGGTTTTTGTACCACCACAAGGCCAACAAGGCAATTTTCAGGCGCATCTGCACATCGAGCAGGCGCTTGTGCACTCCGGTAACTATCATGGCTGTATGTTTTGGTTCGGACAATCTTCGGGGGTTTCGGGCAAAGAAAGGGTAATGGCGGCCGGTTGTTGTATATAGCCGTTGAACCTTTCTACCGAAAACCGCGGCAGTGCATCGGGTTGTCTGAAACTTTGCAGATACGCCAGATTGGGCAGGTGGTTGCCGGGTTGGCGCAGTATGTGGTAATATCCTTTGCTGTGCAAAATAAGGGTTCGTTGCAACCCCTGCTGCAAGGGCGGGCAGGTAAAGGTTACAGAGGCTTCGTCGCCAATATAGGGTTGGTGGTAGTAAAGGGTGTCGTCTTGTTGCAGGTAAGCGCTTACGTTGCAATCGTATTGGTCTGTGGCGGTTTGCACAGGCAGCGCGGTAAGCGTTACCGGTTGGTTTGCCGAATAATCAATGGCTACCTCGTCAATGTCCCAAAACATAAAACCGCAACTGAGTTTTACCTTAAACGTATCGGTTTGTACCGATGACAGGTCAACAGGCAGCACATCGTTTTTAAACGCCATTGGCCCGATGAGGTTGAAATAGCCGGCAGGTTGCCAGTTGCCATCTGTTGTTTGCACATATACCGAAAGGGGCAGTTTTTGTTTCAACATCCAGGCTTGTAATTCTTCTTGGGTTTTGGTGTTGCTCATAGTTTCAAAGCGCGGGTACAGGGCGCCAAATTCATCGAGGAACTGCCCGTAGAGGTTGTCTAACCAAAAACTGTTTCGGGCATTCAGAAACAGTTTGGCGTTATTGATTTTCGGGGGTTTTACAAAAGTTAGCACCATGCCGTCTTGAGGGTTGGCATCGGGGGTTGGGTGGGGCAGGTAATAGTCGTTATCGGAACAGGAAATCTGGTTAAGTATGTTGTTTCCCTGCAAACTTACGGCGGCAACAGGGCTTTGCAAATTGCGCAGGGTTTGCGGGTTTCCGTTTTTGTCTATCAGTACGCTGTATTGGGGTTGGTGGTCAATGGCGTATAACTCCAGCAGGTTGGTATGTTGTTCTTCTTTAACCTCATTGGTAATGTGCAGTTGGTATTGGTTGTTTACCGGCTGCAAATGTTTTAGCGGCAGGTAATCGTGCCGTTCCAAGTTGGGAAAAACGGCGCCGCTGTAAATTTCGCCTTCAAAAGCTACCCCGTCGGGCGAATTGGTGTAAATAAACGGGCAGGATTCCTTGGTTAGCAAGATAATAACCCAAATTACACCAAGAAGCAATACCGCAGAACCCAATGTAATTAAAGACGAAATTAAGATACTTTTACCCCAGTTAATTTCATATACCTCTACTTTATGAACATCGGCATAGTTGAGGGTATAAGCTCCGGTATCGGGTAAGTTGGGAATAGTTTTATAGTACATCAAAATATCGTATCGGCTTTTCCGGGCATCCATTTCACCGGTTACGGTTGCTATGTTTTTTGCCGCATCGGTGTTAAGCTTTTGCAGTTGCCCGCTTATGGCGGTTTGGGTTATTTGGGCATTGTATAACTGCCACATTTTTCCGGTATTTATTCCGGCTTCATCTGTAAGGTAAAAACGGAATGTTTTGTTTTTGGGCAGTTCTGTAAGTACATTGGTTTGGACTGCCGTGCGCTTGTAGTAAATAAAGCAGCCCACATTTAAACAAAGGAGCAAAAACAAAAACAGCAGCGCTAAACTGCGTTTGGAACGGTGCAATTGGTTAATGGTTGGCATGGCAGAAAATTGAGGAGGTTAATTATTGAAAGACAAGGTTAGTTAACAATTAAAAGATGTACCCCACAGCAATGCCGCTGTTAAAAAGCCCCATTGTGCGGTTTTCCTTTATTTCGGTAACAGTAGTTGCCGGCGGGTATGCACCATATTTATTGGTTACCCGACCGCCCAACACGCCTGCTCCAATCCATATATCTAAAGAAATGCTGCGTTTGCTTATCCACCTCCCGCCTGCCATGGCGGCTACACCGCCTGCTAGTACACGGGTATTGTCTTCATAAGATCCCTGCGGATAGTAGTTGTAGGTATTCGTTCTCTGGTAACTTTGTACAAGCGGCTGCACCCCAATATAGTACCCTTCCAACGGTTTTTTCAGAAGCCAATCTATAAAATAGTACCTAAACCCAAAACCGGCTACCACGCCGCTCAGTTGGCTGCCACTTCCGCCATTTACAAACGATAAATCGCCAATATAAGCGGCAGTGCCATATGCCGAAATATTTTTAGTAAAGGATCCTTCAACATGCAAAGCGGGAGCAAGCGAAACGTCTATTTCAGACAAGCCGATGAGCTGGTTGCCGCCTGCTGCTACGCAATAGTGACCGTACCGCTCATTACCTTGTGCCCAAAGCGGCTGCATCAGCAAAAAAAGCAAAAGCGCTGCCAAAAAAAGCCTGGTTTTCATGGGCTAAAATTTTAAAAAAATAAATTAACCTTTAAAAATATTGACTAAACTCTGTAACAAAGTTAAACAGAAAAGTAATGCGTTGTTCCGGTTTGGAGTTGATTTTTGTTTATAATTTTGCAGAATATTAAGTTTATCCATGCCCCGCACAACAGTCAATTTGCCCGAATAACGCACCACAGAACCTAAACTGGTTTTTATATGTTTACCAGATAACAAACAACTATGATGCCTTATGAAAAAAACCATGGTATTAGGCGCTTCCCCGCATAGTTATCGCTACTCCAATATAGCTGTACACCGCCTGCTGGCGCATGGCCACGAGGTAGTGCCGGTGGGCATACACAGCGGAACCATAGCCGGCATACCCATATTAACCGGCCAACCGCCGGCCGAAGGCATTGATACCGTTACACTGTATCTGAACCCCCAACACCAAGAGCAGTATTACCAATATATTTTATCGCTAAAACCGAAGCGTATTATTTTTAACCCCGGCGCCGAAAATCCGCAACTCATGCGGCTTGCCCGCGAACGCGGCATAGAAACTGAAATTGCCTGTACGTTGGTAATGCTTTCGGTACAGCTATATTAATTACCTTTGCCGGCAAAATACCGTTGAATATGCAATTAAAAGTACGGGTAAAGGTAAACAGCATTAACAACCTGAGCGATGCCCGCTATTTTGCCACTTTTGCCGAGTGGGCTGGGTTTAACTTTAACCCCGCAGACCCCAATTGCCTGCCTCTTGCCACTGCCCGTCAACTGATGGGCTGGCTTAGCGGCCCGCGTATGGTGGGCGAGTTTGATGATGCACCGGTTGAAATGATTAACCAAACGGCAGAAGCGTTGAACTTAGACACCATACAAACCGATGTTGACCTGCCTGTGGAACTGCTTGCGCCGCAAATTTCGGCAGTTATACGGCGGGTAAATATTATGCCGGCTACCTTACCCCAACAATTAACCGCCCTGCTCGAAAAAAATGCTGCACATACCGCATGGTTTCTGCTCAACTTTACCGCTGCCGGCTTGGGTTGGAATGACTTGCAGCAACACAGCCTGTTTACCCCCGCTTACCTCAAAAGCCTCTGCGCCGATTACAACATATTGCTGCAACTGCCCTTTACCCCGCAAAATATATTGCAGGTACTGGCAGCCATACAACCCGCAGGCATTGCCCTTAACAGCGGACAGGAAATAAAAACCGGCATACGGTCTTTTGATGATGTGGCAGATATGATAGAACTGCTGGAATTGCCCGATTAACCGGTTACAGGCAACAAACCCCCGCCTTAATCAACGGTGGCAATGCACTTCAGTTCTATGGCAATGGGTGTGGGCAGGCAGTTTACCTCTACCGTGGTGCGGCAGGGCTGGTTGCCGGTAAAATACTGGGCGTAAATGCGGTTGAAGGCGGTAAAATCGCGCTGCATATTCACCAGAAAAACAGTAACGTCCACTAACTTTTCCCAGTCAGAACCCGATGCTTCCAATACAGCCCGCACGTTTTTAAACACCGAGTGGCATTGCGACTCAAAGTCAAACTCAACAAAATTGCCGTTTTTATCTGTTACAAGGCCGGGTATATCGGTGCCGGTTTTGGCATCGCGTGGCCCAATGCCCGACAAAAACAGCAAATTGCCCACCCGCCGTGCGTGCGGGTATGCGCCTACGGGTTTGGGGGCATTACCGGTTATTATGGTATCGGGGTTGTTGCTCATGGCAGTAATGGTTGTAAAAAATGGTAAAATACAGTCCGGCGTGGCTGCTTTACCGCTTTTGGGTTACTACCCTATATTTGCTATTATGCGCGCCGGAATTTGTGATTGGTATAGCATGTGGCCGGCCAGAAACCGGGCATAGAATTGCGGGAGTTATTTTACGCGCAGTTTTTGCCCTATTCGCAGCGTTGATTTAGCCGAAATGCGGTTCAGCCTGCATATATCTTTTATGTCTTTACCGTAGCGCGAAGCAATTTCGCTAATGGTATCGCCTTTTTTAACGGTATGATATTTTTTGCTGCCCGATGAGTTACCACCGCCGGCCTGATAGCTGTTTCGGGAATAGCTGTTATCATGTGCATCAAGGTAAGGCGATGACGAGGAAAAATAATGACGGTCAACTACAAATGTATTGCTTTTCAGTTTTCTGCCCGAAAAATCAATCATTTCAGTAGGGTCGAGCGGGTGGCCTTTATAGCGCACTTCAAAATGCAGGTGCGAGCCGGTAGAACGGCCGGTGCTGCCACCCAAAGCAATAATGTCGCCGGCCTTAACCTTTTGGTTGGGGCTTACCAACAGTTTCGATAAGTGAGCGTAGGTGGTTTCCAGTCCGTTAAAATGGCGAATAATTACCACATATCCGTAAGAGCTGGAGTATTGGGCAATGCGCACCCGCCCGTCGAAGGCGGCTTTTACCCCGTCGCCGGTATCAAGGTCAAGGTCAACGCCGTTGTGATAACGCCCCCAACGAGGGCCAAACCCCGATGTTACCGTACCGCCTACGGGTATCGAAAAATCATCACCCAAGCCGTGGGTTAGGAAAAACTCTACAGTTTCGGGCATTTTAGATAAATCGTAGCGGTAGGCATGTATGTTGGTAGTGCTCCAATTATAATCGTAGTGGGCATAGCAAGGAATGTCTTCGGCATATACATCGGCCAGCAGCACTTTAGACATACTGCCCGATACCGGCGAACCCGACGGTTTAAAAATGCCGGAAGGCACTACATCGGTAGCTGTTGCTTCAATAACCGTTTCGGTAGTGAGTGCATCAGGAGTTGTTGCAGTTAAATTGAGCTGGTTATTTGCCGCATTAACCGGCATTTCATTGCGCGAAGCGGTAGCACGCAAGTTTTCTTCCTCACTGGTTTCTTCGGGCAGTTGGTTGAGCAGGTTTGGGTTAATGCCAATTTCCCCGTCGGGAAACTGCACCATGGCTACAGTATTTTCATCGGCCAATTGCCCATTTATATACAGTTTTCCATCAACAATTTTTGCCCGTTGCATGCCGGGTATCGTCAGCCCCAGCCGTTGCTGCTCTTCGGGCGATGCCAGCACGCCGTTTATATACAGTGCGCCGTCCACTATACGGGCATCGGCGGTATTAGATCTGCCGGTTTCCATTGTATCTGCCGGGGTTGTTTCTTCTGCCACAAGCAGCGTATCTTCTGCTGCGGGCATTATAACCGAGGCAATATCGCGCACTTCGTAAATAAGGCGTTTTACCCACCACTCCGATTTTGCAGCCATTTGGTCATAAACAATAGCGTTGTTAACCATTGCTTTGGTTTGTTCGGGTGTGGCATTTGCGGCGGGAGTTGCGTTTGCCTTTAGCAGTCCTATTTTGGCGGCGGCAGTTTTTTTAAAGCTATTTGCCTGTGTATCCTGCACCAGCGAAGTTATTGTGGGCAATGCCGTTGTTTTATTAAAACACGAATCGGGCGTACAGCGCACTCTACCGACAGCGGCACCCGGCATGTTGTTGTCAATATTGCGGGCAGAAGTAAGGGTTAAAACGCAAACAAGTAAAGAAAAGAAAAAATAAAAATATGGCAGATAGTTGTGGTTCTCCTCCATTTGATAATTAATAGTTTACTGCAAAAAATAGGGGGCGCGGGCTGCATTGTTTTTTTGTTGCTGCAACCTTTTCTTATTTGGTTTTGCAATAGTTTGTTTTGGTTGGGCGCTGTGTAAACCATGCATTTTTTGAAGCAGAGAACAAAATAACTCCTTGTTATATCACCCTACAAATACTTGCTGCTATGGTGCAAAAAAGGCATTTTTTATTTCTTTACCTCTGAAACCGGCTTTACGGCGCGACGCAAAGATAGTGCTTATGTTACTTTTAGCAAACCTGAGTGAGATATTAACAATTGACAAAAAAGCAAATAAAAGTATTTTTGTTTTATAAGTTATTCGAAATCAATTTTTTATGTTGATTTTTTGTTCATGTTTGTCGCAAATCTTTTTTTTAAGTTTTTTGCCTTTTTAACGGTTTAGCAGTTTTTGGGCATGTATTAGGCGCTTTTTGCACCGTGGATTGGTTAAAATTAACCGGTCGTACCGGGGTGGCAGGGGTTTGCTTAGTATGCCTGTGCTTGGGCGCACTAAATACCGGCAAGCTACCTGAACTGTGGGTTATTTAGAAAGGCAGTATCGGTAAGGGCTTCCAAAAAGGCAATTAAATCTTGCCGCTGTTGCGGGGTAAGGGTAAATGGTTGTATAAGGGGGCTTTTGTTGGGGTGTTGTTTGCCCCCGCTTTGGTAGTGCTCTAAAACTGCCTCTAAGGTAGGCAGGCTGCCGTTGTGCATATAAGGTGGAGTTAGGGCAATATTACGCAGGGTAGGCACCCTGAAAGCGCCCACATCGGCCGGGTTTTGAGTAAGGCGGAAACGGCCGGGGTCGTCATATACTTCATACAACCCGTTGTTTATAAAAGCATTGTTGGTATAGTTAAAGCCGCTGTGGCACTGACTGCACTTGGCCACGTTGCCAAAAAATATTTGTTTGCCCCGTTGTTGAGCTTCGGTAAGCGCTGCAAGAGTATCGGGGTTGTCGGCGGGTGCATTTCCGCTTAAAAGAGTGCGTTCAAAGGCGGCCAATGCTTTTACAATAACCGACGGCGAAGGGTTTTGCCCATAAGCCAGCAGGCTCATTTGCACATAGTTGTTGTGTTGCATAAGCCTTTTGGCAGCAGCGCCAATATCAAAATCCATTTCGTTATGGTCGGTAAGTGGGGTAAGCACCTGTATTTCAAGGGTTTCCACGCCGCCGTCTTTAAGCAGCAGGGGCAGGTAGCCCACATTGGCAAGTGTTGGCGAGTTTCTGAAGCCCAACCTGTCCGCTACGCCGGGGCTTATGGGCACTGTATCGGAAAATGCCAGTTGCGGCAAATGACAGGAGGCGCAGGCTACCGTAGAGTCTATAGACAAAACAGGGTCGTAAAACAGTTTTTTTCCTAATGCCACCCTTGCTGCGGTTAACTTGTTGTCATCGGGCACAGGCAGCGGCGGAAACCCGTAGGGCACGGTAAGCACATAGGGCGTTTCATCGGGCAACAAAGGTTCATCGGGTTTGCATGCCACCAGCAGCAAAGCAGCAATGAAAAACGGCAGTGTTTTTGTGTTGTTTGGCATGAAATTAAAAATAAATAACTTTTTAAATGCAGCTTTTCCGCCTATTATTAACCCTTAAAACGGCATGTTGGTTCGGCGCCCGTGTTGCCCGAAAAAGTTGGTTTCGGGCATATACTAAAACTCATGGGGGAAACAAAATTATTGTTGCTGTTGCCCCTCAAATATCGGGTAAAATAAGAGAACCTTTGAAAACCCAAACCCAACCGCCCTTTTACCCAAACTGCCAAACATAGGCAAGAACTTGCACGGCTTTTTGACGTTAAATACCGTTAAAGTGTTGTAAAAATTCGGCAACAATGGTTACTTTTGCGAAATAAATATTGCAGGCCACTGTTTGCAAAGTGTGAAGCATGTATATAACAAAAAGATTTTAGGTGAAAAAGAACTTATTTCTGCTCCTGGCGCTCCTTACGTTACCGGTTTTTTTGGCTGTGGCACAGCAAAAGCAAGTGCAACCCGTACATTGGACAACCGATGTTGACATATTGGAAGGAGATGAATTTTTACTCATTTTTAATGCCACCATAGACAACGGCTGGTACCTGTACTCACAAAACACGCCTGAAGGAGGGCCGCTGCCCGCCTATTTTGACTTTGATTCTGCCAAAGACATTAAACTCTTAGGAAAAGTAGAAGAAGAGGGTAAACTGAAAAACGTGTTTGACCCTATTTTTGAAGTAGATGTGAAAAAATATGCCGACCATGTTACCTTCAAAGCAAGAGTAAAAGTCTTAAAACCCAAAGTGGAGGTAGAAATACCGTTAGACTACATGTCTTGCAACGACCAGGCATGTGTAAAACTGTCGGAGTTTTTTCAGTTTTCTCTGGCAAGCGCTTCATCGGGCACAAAACCTGCCCCGGCAACACCACCTGCCAACGGAGGCAACCCTACAGGAAGTGTTACGCCGGCAACGGGCAGCAGTTCGCAAACTACGGTAAGCCTTAAAACCACATCGGGCAGCACAGGAAGCAGCACTTCTGTTGCAGATTTGAAAAAAAATACAGAAAATACCACTTCTGCTGCCGATGCCGGTAAACAAAATTCCGAAAGCAACACCGGCACAAACACTAATTTGGCAGGCAGCCAAATTGTGGACCCGGTTAAATGGAGTTATGAGCAAAAAGACATAGGCAATGGTGAATATCTGCTGCAATTTATCGCCAACATTGAAAAAGGCTGGTACCTCTACAGCCAAAATATTGCCGAAGGCGGACCCATACCTACCCAGTTTACCTTTAACCCCGGACCCGAAGTAAAGTTGTTGGGCAACGACAAACTAACCGAACGCAGCGAACATAAAAAAGAAGGTTTTGACAAAATATTTAACATGAAAGTTACCAAATATTCCGAACAGGTAACTTTTGAACAAAAGGTAAAACTCAAAACTCCGCAAACACCCGTTACCGGCTCTTTGCAATATATGACCTGCGACGATACCCGCTGCCTGCCCCCAACTACCGAAGAATTTGCTTTTAACGCCGCTCCGGCCGCCGCCGGCAAATTAACCGATGAAGATGCCGCCCTGCCTGCCTACATGCAACAACTGGTAGGGCTTTTAGGTCATTGCGGACTTACGGCCAAAGGTGAAAAAACTTCGCTGCTTACTACCTTTATATTGGGCTTTTTGGGCGGCTTTGCCGCATTGCTTACCCCGTGCGTGTTTCCTATGGTGCCGCTTACAGTAAGCTTTTTCACCAAACGAAGCCAAAACCGCCGTAAAGGGCTTATTAATGCCATTATTTATGCCGTTTCAATTATTGTAATTTATGTGGCGCTTGGGTTTGCGGTTACCGCTGCCTTTGGACCCAGCACTCTCAACATTTTGGCTACCGACCCATGGTTTAACCTGTCCTTTTTTGCCCTGTTTGTGGTGTTTGCCCTCTCATTTTTCGGGCTTTTTGAACTAAACCCGCCCAGTTGGCTGGTAAACCGCGCCTCCGATGCCTCTGACCGAGGCGGCCTCATAGGCATTTTCTTTATGGCTTTTACTTTGGCGCTTACCTCTTTTTCCTGCACCGGTCCCATTATTGGAACCCTGCTGGTAGATGCCGCCGTTGACGGTGAACGCCTTGGACCCACCATTGGCATGACCGGCTTTTCTATGGCATTGGCATTGCCATTTGCCTTGTTTGCCATGTTTCCGGGCTGGCTCAACAGCTTGCCAAAATCGGGTGGGTGGCTCAATACGGTAAAGGTGGTGCTGGGTTTTGTAGAACTTATATTTGCCATTAAGTTTTTCTCTAACGCCGATTTGGTAAAACAATGGTGGCTTATGCCCCGCGAGTTGTTTCTTGGCATTTGGATATTGCTGTTTTTGGCCATGGCTGCCTATCTGGCAGGGTTCATCAAGTTTCCGCACGACAGCCCCATAAAAAAACTCAGCATTCCGCGAGGTGCGCTGGCGGCTGCCTCTTTTGCTTTTGCCCTGTATCTGGTGCCCGGTATTTTTTGCAAACAACTATCGTTGGTAAGCGGTTTTCCGCCCCCCATTTCATACAGCTGGACCTGCGAAGGCGCCAAAGTAGAAGCACATATTAAAGACCTGCAGGAAGCCATAGACCTGGCAAAAAAAGAAGGTAAGCCCATTTTGGTTGATTTTACCGGCTGGGCTTGCGTAAACTGCCGCAAAATGGAAGAAAATGTTTGGCCCGATGTAGCAGACCTCATTGGCGAATATACCTTGGTATCTTTATACGTTGACGAAAAAGCCGCTCTGCCCAATGAACAACAGTTTGAATACCTGCTGGGCGAAAAAAAACAACGGGTGCGCACCGTAGGCGACAAATGGAGTTTTGTGGAAACCCACTGCTTTGATGCCAATACCCAACCCTACTACGTACTGCTGAACGCAAACGGCGAAATGCTGAATGCCCCGGTTGGCTATACCCCTAATATTTCGGACTACTCCAAATTCCTTAAAACCGGGCTGGATAACTATAAAACAGGTAAAACCGCCGTAGGGCAAATGTAATCAAAGACGGCTTTAAAACAATTGCCCGAAGCAGTGTTTTTGTTTGTAGTATGTGTTTCAACGCAAACCGGTTTGCCCCCGGTTTAATGCTTAGCTTTTTGAAAACCCTATTTTAACCCGCAGTAAAATGCAGCCTGTATATAAACCGCACCCATGCCGAAAAATACGGCTACACGGTATGGACACTGAATGCCAGCTACAGAAAATGCCCCCGTTTGCCGCAACTAATATGGTGGCAAATTGATACTGAACCATGTTGCTAACTTAATGCCAAGCCGGTTTTGTACAAAACGCTCAAATCCTTACTTGTAATGGCAATACTGCAATTTAAATCAACCTTAGCGGTACTAATAAGGCGCTGAGCAAGTGAAGGCCTATGGCATATTGCAGTGTTGCCAATTTGAAGTTATTAGCTTTAAGGAACGCAAACAAAAACCGCAAAGCAATTGCGAACTTTACCAACCCTTGCCGACTTTGTCGTAAAATGAAAGGGATTTAGTGAAGAGCATCACTAACAAAAGTGCTACCTAAGTACTTAGGTAAAATGTATTTGCGGGAGTATATTGCCCATTTGTTCGATAATTTCTCCGACCAATACCCGCCTTGCATTAAGTTAGCGGTATAAGCGCTGCTACTGCTGCTTTATTTATAACCGAAAAGGAATGCTATGCGAATGCAAGGGCAAATTGGTAATTACTCCAGCAGCACACTGTCAAGTATTTCGGAAAGGGCGCTTTGGGTAATATTCATTTTAAGTTTACCCTTTTGTGCACACGATATGCGCCCTGTTTGCTCAGAAACAACAATCACCCATGCATCAATTTTTTCGGTAATTCCGGTGGCGGCGCGGTGCCGCATACCCACTCGGCTGGGCAAATCGGGGTTTTCAGATACCGGCAGCACACAGCCTGCCGCCACAATACGGTTTTCGGCAATTACCACGGCGCCGTCGTGCAGAGGGCTTCCCTTGTCGAAAATGCTTTCAATAAGTTTGCTGCTTATTTCGCCGTTAATGAGTACACCGGTACCGGAAAAAAAGTTTTTTTCGGAGGCATCGGTAAATACCAGCAAACCACCGGTGCGCGTGTTAGCCATATTGTTTATGGCTCTTATAATTTCTTCCTTCAGTTCCTGTTTTCGCGAGGGGGCATTTCGGCGCAAAAAACGCTGCCATATTTGGTTTTTACCAATGCCGCTGCCCCGTCCAAGGTAAAACAAAAACCGCCGTATTTCCTGCTGAAACAAAATAACCAGCAAAATAAACCCGGCTTTCACAAATTGCCCCAAAATGGTGGCCAACATGTTCATCTCCAACAGGTTTACCACCGCCGAAGTAAGGTACACCAGTAGCAAACCAATTAATATATTGAAGGCCAAGGTGCCCCGCAGGAGTTTATACAACCTGAAAATGAGTAAACCCACCAACACTATGTCCACCAAATCCCAGAAATCAACTTCCAGAAAACCTATGGTTAAATTGTTTGGCAATGAAATGCTGTTTAATGTTTATTGACGAACCTTTTTATGTAAATACGTGTTTTTAATGCCCGCAAAACCCCAAAAACATCTTTATGGCGCCTTTACCGCTAATTTACACTGCTACACGGGTAAAAAACCGTGCTAAAATACTAACTTTGACGTTTCTATTTAACTAAATACCCCCCACTAAGTATATGAGCCCACAAAAAATAGTACTGAAAGTGGAAACCATGACCTGCAACCACTGTACCAACTTTGTAAAAAATACCA
>NBMY01000049.1 GCA_002212985.1 Sphingobacteriales bacterium TSM_CSS | reverse complement strand
GGCCATTGAGTAGGTCATGCCATATAAATAATTGAGCAGAGAATTAAACGGGTCGTAGGCCGGGTGCCGGCTTCTTCCGGTGTAGGCAAACTGTGGCGGCAGTAAAGTTGCCAATGATTTAAAATAGTATTTCGATGCGTTGCCCTCCCACCCTCTGAAAGAAGCGGTAGCCTGAATCCATATTTCCTGCGGCTTTATAGGCAAGGTGGGGTATTTCCAATTTGCAAAGCGTTCTTCCATGTTTTTCATTACCTGTATGGTTTGGGGTAGTTGCTGCCGGTATGCTTCGGGTTTATCGGGCAATTTTTCAAACTTATGCAACAATGCTTTTTGATGTTTAATTTTTTGCAACATCAGGTGTTGCAGCCATTCCAAAGCCTTTGGGTGCCCGCTAAAAATGGCCTGCTGTTTTCTGATAGTTGCAATGGAGCCAAACTGCCCGCTCCAAACCTGCCCTTCGGCCTGCCCCATATGGTTTACCAATAATACAGGTATTTGGTTGCGCATAGCCAGCCACAACGCCCCCGTACTTACTGCCACACCGTTACTTAGGTATATAGCCCTCACGTTTCTAACTGCAAAAAGGTGTTTCTGGTCTTTACCCCGGTTTTTAACCACAAACATGCCGTTACTTACCCCCAACCATGCGCCATAAGTATCTAAATACAATTGCATAACATTAAATAATTTGTATGTAAAAGCTTAGCCCCTTTTATAGTGCAGCAACTAAAAAACATAAATTACATTAAAACAAGTTGAGAAAATGTAAAAAATAATTTTTAATTTATTTGATAATAAAATGTATTTGCATTGTATTGTCATACTAAAGTAAATTGCTAAATTTACCCTTTCCAAAGGCTATTTTCCTAAAATGCAGCATTACTAACTCCAAAATATACTCATCATGAAAAAAGTATTGAAAGCGTTTTTGTATTTGTTGCTTTTTGCTGTTGTTGTTCTTGCGGGCGCAGCCGGTTACGTATCTTTTAGCGGCATACCCAAATACAAGCCACAAAAATTAGATATTGCGGTAGAAGTTACACAGCCCCGCATTGACCGGGGGTTAAAACTGGCCTCCATGCTTTGCCACGGTTGCCATTTTAATTCGGAAACCAACAAATTTACCGGTCGCCATATGGACGAAATTGGCACCGATTTTGGCACTATTAATTCGTTAAATATTACCAAAGACCCCGAAAAAGGTATTGGAAAATGGACAGACGGAGAACTTATTTACTTTTTGCGTACCGGCGTTAAACCCGATGGGCAGTATGTGCCTCCGTATATGGTTAAATTGCCGCATCTGTCAGATGAAGATTTGCTTTCCATCATAGCCTTTTTGCGGTCTGAGCACCCTTGGGTAGATGCAAACCCCACAGAGTTGCCGCCGCCACAACCTTCCTTTATGACCAAGCTACTTTGCCAGTTTGCTTTTAAACCGTTTGACTACCCAACCAAACCCATAGCCGACCCCGATACCACCAATCAGTTGGAATGGGGGCGGTACCTTGCATTGTATCAATTAGAATGTTACTCTTGCCACTCCAAAGATTTTACAACCAACAATTACCTTGAACCCGAAAAATCGGAAGGTTTTTTTGCCGGCGGAAACCTTATGCAAGGTTTTGAAGGCATGAAATTTCCATCCCGAAATCTTACTCCCGATGAAACAACCGGCATAGGCAAATGGACCGAAGAGCAGTTTATTAAAGCGGTAAAATTTGGGCTGCGCGATGGAAAACCTGCGCTGCGTTACCCCATGTTGCCCTACAGCCAATTAACCGATTCCGAAGCCAAAGCCATTTTTACCTATCTTAAAACGGTTCCCAAAATTACCCACCAAGTGCCCGAAATGTAACCTGTACACCCAGGGTTGGTAAGCAAAGTCCAACCGCCCCTGTAACTCAGAGGCTATAGGAGCCGGTGGCAATCATGCTGCGCCCACATTAAAACTACCCCTTGTTAACCCTTTTTTATGTTTGGTAAACGGCATCTGTAGCATTGGGAAGGCAAAAATGGCGCAAAGTCGTTGTCAATAAGTATTAAAAAGTTTTCTGCAATTACTACCTCAAGTTAAATTTGCTACCTTTGTAGTTGTAAATCTAAATCAAACCCTTATATGCTACATACGGTTGCTCCCGGCGAAAGTCTGTTTACCATAGCCCTGCAATATCAGGTTCCGCTGCTCGATTTAAAAGAGATCAACCACCTGAATACCATGATGGTAGAAGCAGGGCAACAAATATTGATACCCGATGTTATGGCTCTACGCACAACCACCCGAAGTTTGGAGCGCAGCGCCACTTACACCGTAAAACCGGGCGATACCCTTTGGAGCATTGCCACAAGGTTTAACGTAGGTGTAGATGAACTTAAAAAGGCAAACAAGCTCACTTCCAATGCCCTGCAAGTTGGGCAAACGCTGGTAATGCCCGGTTCGGGCAGCAATACATCGGGTGGCGCGGCAGGCGGCAGTACTACCAACATTGTCATTCATACGGTATCTGCCGGCGAAAGCCTGTGGAGCATTGCCAAAAAATACGGCGTTACGGTAGATGAGGTAAAACAACTCAACAAACTCAGTTCCAACAGCCTTAGCGTAGGGCAGCAGCTAAAAATACCCAATAACAACAATATTAACCCGGCAGGTACCACCCCCGCAACGGGCGGCGCCACTACTGCCGACCAATGGTACACCGTAAAAGCCGGCGACACCCTTAACCTGCTTGCCTTTATTTTTGATGTCAGCGTGCAGGATTTGCGCCGCTGGAACAGTTTAACCTCAGATGTACTGCGCATCGGGCAGCAATTGATGGTTAAAAAAAGCAGCGCCAATACCAACACAAATACCAATACCAACACCGGCGGCAGTGGCAGCAACAACAGCGGCATGAACCCTTCGGGAACACCGGTTTATTATGCCGTTAAAGCCGGAGACGGACTGTACAACATTGCCGCCCGTTTTAAAGTTACCGTAGCCGATTTGTACCGATGGAACAACCTTTCCTCCGACAGCCTTGGCATTGGGCAACAATTAATTGTGGGATACTCACAATCTGGCGGAAGCGGCAATACCACCCCGCCTTCCAACAACACAACGCCCCCAACCCCCGATGCGCCCGTTGCTGTGCAAGAACCCGACAACGAGCCGCTCGACTTTAAGTATGCCGTAAATATTTCCGACACTGTTGGCAACAATGCCCGAAACTTAGTTGCCGATGTGCGCCGCATACAAGAACAGCTAAACCGGCTGGGCTTTTTACCGGCTTCAGACTTTAACAGCGAGCGCCCCTTTGCAGACAACCAACAGGTGGTAAACAGCCAGCACATACCCCAAACCATTGCTGCCATAAGGCTGTTTCAGCGAAGAATAACCGGCGGAACCGAAGACGGGGTAATACGCCCCAACCACCCAACCCTCATGTTTCTGAACACTGCCGTGGCAATACCCAATGCCTCGCAACTGGATGCCATTATGCAAGCCCGTAGCGAGTTTGAAATTACCATACTGGAAGGAAGCGCCATTTTAGGTACACAGTTAAAAGGCGCGGTTGGCGCTACAGCCTTTGGCAACCAGCCCGAAGATGTGCTGAAAGTGCAACAACGCTTAGAAGACCTTGGCTACCTGAATCCCAGCCACAAAGAAGCCCCGCCGGCTGGCGCTCAGGGAGCCGTATCGCAGGCAAACCTCACCGCCACCATACAAGCCATTAAAAAATTTCAGGAGCAACGGGTAAATTTCTGGCGCGATAAAATGAATTTAGTCAGCGCATCTGAATTTGCCGCCGGGGTTGTGGGCAAAGATGAAAAAGATTTCACCTTCCGTATTTTGCGAGATTTTACCGAGTATTACCTGAGTTTCCCGGCATACAACGGGCAGGGTAAGGATCAACTGCTTTTTAACAACTTTGTGCGCAGCGGCTTTACCATTAATGTAAACGGCATTTCTTACCCGGGCGAGGTTTCGCCAAAATCGCTCCCCCTGCAGGCATACAGCAATACCGGGTTAAATGCAGTGCAGGCCAAAGCCCTCAAATACGTATCGGAACACGAAGGCGATTTCGATGCCCTTAACACCTACGACAAAGCCAATTTTTCCTATGGCTTTATACAGTTTGCCGGCAACGGCGGCGGGCTTGCCCCCATGATGGGATTTTTGAAATACAAATATCCCGAAACTTTTCAAAACCGTTTTCAAAAATATGGAATAGATGTAGAGTACAGCATTTACAACGGTAATATTGAAGATGCTCATTTGGTGGTAGTAACTACAAGCGGGCAATTGCTGCGCGATATTGCGGCAGAACAACACCTGCGCGACAACAAGCAACTCTGCGCCGTATTTGTAAAAGCTGCTTACGACCCCAACGTGCAGCGTGCCCAAATTGAAAGCGCTAAAAGAAAATTTGTAGTGCCGGCATTAACCGTAAAACTCAACCTTAGCCTGCCCGTGGTGCGGGTTTTAACCACCGATAAAAAAAACATTGCCGAAATTTATGTTGGCGAACAAGCCGAGGCATACCGGAAAAAAAGCGCCTACACTACCCTTAAACAACAAGGCAGAATTCAGGAAACCAGCCTAACCCTCAGCAACAATCCGGTACTGGAACTCATACGATCAGAAAAAGGCATAACTGCCCTTATTGATATTACCGTTAACCAATGGATTAACAAAACTACTAACTTTTTTACCCAGGCCATTGCCAAAATTGCCGCCGCCACCGACCTCGATACCCTTGCCAAATTGCGCAAAATTGAGGAAGATAAAGTGATTGACTACATCAGGCAAATAGGTGACGGACGAATACAGGAGCGTATGCAAAACATTTTAAACGCCGATGAACTAAGCAGTTCAAAAGCATAACAGTAAAATACTACGCTACTCATGCAACCCGCAAGAAAAAATGGTTTTGGTTGCCGCCTCCTGTCTATTTACCTGCCGGCGCTATGGCTGCTGCTGCTGTTTTTGCCCTCATGCCGTCATACAGGGTATTCGGTTACGGTAAAAAACATAGAAGAAAAGTCAAACGGTCCAATTTACACCATTTCTGCCGCCATGCCGCAAATTGCCCAATTGCCCGATACCGGCATACAGCAAGCCATTAACCAAACCATTGCCTACTATGTACAATCGCAGGTACAACAATTTAAAGAAGATATTAACCAAACACAACTGTATAACAATACCCGAAGCGCCACCAACAACAGCCCGGCAGGCGAGTTAAAAATTGAAACCACTACCGGACTGCAAAACAACAACATGATATCGGTAAAAGTATCTACCCTTTACCACAATACCGGCGCAGCCTACCCCGAATACTTGGAGCGCTGCTTTACCTTTGATACCCGCAATGGCGAAATGCTTACCTTAGATCGTCTGTTTGTACCGGGTGTGCCATACCTCAAAACTATTGCAGATTATGTGCAACCTATACTAATAGAGCAGCAAAACAGCAGCGGTTACCCTGCAGATACTGCTCAAATTAAAAAGGCTACCGAACCAATACCGGCCAATTACAACACCTTTCTGCTCCACCCCGACCGCATCAGTTTTTTCTTTCCCTACTACAAAGTAAGCGCCCAGCACCAACCCGATGTTTGGGCCGATGTACCCTACAGTGTTGTAAAGCCCTATCTCCTCAAACAATACAGACGATGGTAAATGCAGTCGCAATGCAGCATAAAATGTATGCCTTCACCCTTCCAAATGGGGTTTGCCAAGCAACTGCTTCAGGTTGTTCTGTCGGGTTTTACCCCAATCTTTAAAAAATATCGGGCCAACAATGCTATAAATTTGGCAGGTATATTTATTTTTGACCGAAATCAGCTATCATGGAAACGGGTGATTTACCTTACTTGTCTATACCGTGCGCTCACGCTTCCCTAGTCGCAATCCTCACTATAATGGAAACGGGTGATTTACAATAATAGAACGGTATCCTTACAAACATGAACTTAGTCGCAATCCTCACTATAATGGAAACGGGTGATTTACTAAATTAGATAATCTATTTACCAAATCCTCTAATTTGTCGCAATCCTCACTATAATGGAAACGGGTGATTTACCACATGCAATTATTTGTAATATAACTGATACTGGATGTCGCAATCCTCACTATAATGG
>NBMY01000082.1 GCA_002212985.1 Sphingobacteriales bacterium TSM_CSS | reverse complement strand
GTACGGTTTAACTTTTTCCGATGAACGCTTTTTCGACTGCGGACACATAGAACCGGAGGGTAACTTTATCTCCTGCGGCAATTTTACCAGTAATTGCGGTAATGCCCGAAAGGGTAAGATTGTCTTCCGAGTAGCTGCCGGTAAGAACCAACGCCGGGTCTTGATTTACAGGAAATTTAAACCGTATGGGTTGCGTAATGGTAGTGTCATCGTCAAGGCGGGCATTGCTGTAACGCCAGTTTTGCACCAACTGCCCCATACTTGCTTTAGTTGAACTCTCAATTTCAATTTTAGATACCACAACGTTACGGGCGGCAACAAATTTGCTGATGTAGTTTGCGGTGGTTGCGCCAAAAGTGCCACCGGTGGCCTTGGTATTTTCGGGGTTATCATAACGCCCAAGCCAGTCGAACAGCACGGCATTAATGGTGCTGGTGCCGCTGGTGTTGTCAAACTCTACTTCAAATTGCATTTCTTTTGAAGCATCGGTATCGGCAATGGCAACATTTTTTCTGACTTCTCCGCTTGTAAGGTCGGCAGCATTAATTTTACTTTGTTCAACCGTGCTGGTAATAGCTGCAACATCGGAAAGAAATTGTGCCCGCTCATTGGCAGGAAGGGTGTTTGCTATCTGCAAAATTTGATTCGTAGTAAGCATAATTTTTTTTTAGGGGTAGAAAAATCTGTTAAAATACATTTGAGAACCCAAAATTACAGGGGCGGGCTAACAGTACAATAATGCTGTTGAATATTGCGCCTATTAACTTATGTGTTGCCGTATTGCAGTTTTTTGGTCATCAAAAAAGCCGTTTTCGGGGCAGAAAACGGCTTTTGGCAGGGGGGCTGCGGGTTTGAGTGGCATTAGTTTTTTATGTACTCTACAATTTTATAGGCATCTTCAAAGCCGCTTTGTATTATTTTTGACGATGTAGTGCCATGATAATAACCGGCTAAATGCAGGGCGGCATAAGCACTGTTTAGCAAAGATTTAAGGGTTTTGTTTTGCTTGGCAAGGCGGGTTTGGTAGTCTTCTATTGACTTTGGTTTTTTGTACCGGTTGCCTTCTTTTTGACGCAAGTATTCGTCTATGGCAAGTAATACGGCACTATATGCGGTGACTGCTGCCGTTTTTACATACTTTATATCGGCATAGTCTTTACCGTCTTTACCCGCTTTTTGCAGGGTGTCTTTGGCGTTTTGCAGGTAGCGCAGGGCTTCTTGGTAGGGCGTGGGGGTGGGCATGGTGTACACAGGGGTTTTGCTCTACAAAAGTAATTGGTTTTTAAATAACGCCAAAAGTTTATCGTAAGTTTCGCTTGGGTTGTAGTTGCCCAACAAATCGGGGTTGTGGAGTAGCTTTGGTTCACCGCGCCCTGTAAACAGGTAAAACTTGGGCACTCCGGGGTTTTCCATTATCCAGCTTTCGCCGGTAAGGTGCAAAATGGGGGTGTAGCCGTACATGCTTAATACCTGCATATCTTGTGTTTTATAGTTATTTAGCTGCGCGGCTAAATGGCTAACAATAGGAGAGGTGTATTTGCATACGCCGCATGTTTCGGTAAATACATACAATAGCAGTTTTTCATCTGTGGGTATAGCATCTATTATGTCAGATAGGTATTGCGGCAGTATTTGGCAGTGGTCAAGCGTATTGCTTTGCTCCCATACTTCGCTTTTTATAAGGGCGGTTTCGTATTCAAATACATCGCGGCTAATCTCTTGGATTATATCGGTTTTATTGCGGCTTATATAATCGGGTGTATCTACACTTTCGCGGGTGGCTAAGTTTACGGCAAAAAAACGTAACCATTGGCGGCTGTTGTGTTCTGTTACGTAGCTTATAAAGCGGGTTTCTTGGCTTCGTTTCATACGGTAAAACTTAATTGGGGGTATTTCTTTTTTGCTCATGTTTGGGGGCATTTTTTTATTTCGGGGTAAAAAAAGTATTTTTTCACCGGCAGGCGGCGGTATTGGTGTTTGCATTGCTGTACGCTGCACCGGTCGGGGTAATCATGGCATAGGCTGCTTACATGGGCGGCTATGGTGCGGCGGTCTATGGCTGCTCCTTCGGTAGCAAGGGCATCGGCTATTTCGGTAATACTTAGGGGGGTGCATTGCCTAAACATAAAATCCATTAGTATTACCCCTGTTGCTGTTTTTGCCATAGGTGTTAAGATTTGGAATAAACTTGGTAATGGTAATGGTTGGTTCGGGCTTTTTCGTTTACCTGGTTTCTTAGTTTCAGCAACTCTTCAAACCCGCTTACACCGCGGCGGCTCATGGGGTTGTCTTCGGTGGCAAACATGATAAATTTGGTAGAAAAGCGAAACAAACCGCTTGGTATGTCTGATATTCCGTGTCCGGTAAAAAACAGGTCGTTCATAGTTTGGCTGGCATTGCGGCACAGGTCGCGGCACCAGTCGCTTATTTTATCATCGGTATAATTCTTGCAGTCATCGAAAAAAATTACCCAATTACGTAGGTTATCAAGGGTGTAGGTATAAACATCGGTAGGCAGTTGTTTTAGTTTAGGGTCGGCTGCTCTGTACTTGCTTTCTACGCGCAAAACTACTTCTCTGTACCCTTCATAGGTAAAGGCGTTTGCCCTGTATATGCCGTTTGCAATTTGGGCTATTTCGTCTTTATTTTTCAGGTTGAGCATGGGCAGGTCGAAAAACTTGTGTTCGCGGTTGGTTTCTACAATTAGCACCGGGCGTGTTTGTGCCACTTTTTCGGCAAGCTGGCGTATAAAGGTGCTTTTACCCCGGCGGCGGCCGCCCATTATAAGCGTTACATCAGCCTGTCTTATCGCTTGTGTTTGCGGTGTTTGCCGTGTTTTCATTGTTTTGTAGTTGTTGTTTTTTGGCGGCGGCATCTTTTCGTTTTTTATCTGCAAGGGCAGCCATAACGGTTTGCCCGCTGCTCATGGCAAGCATACTGAAAAAAAGCACCTTGTCGGAGTCTGTTTCGCCTATGGTGTCGCGTAGCCATTGGGCAAGAAATGTGCCTCGTGCAGCTATATCGTCTAAGGTCTTGCCCTTCCAACTGTATTTGCTTAGGTCGTACTCACCAACCACAAAGGCGCAACCTGCCGAAAGCATAGACTGGTATATGTCCAGGTACTCGCGTACCAGTTTAATATCGCCTTCTTTGTCGGTAATATCCATCTCTCCTATTTCATCTTCAAAATCGGTATCGGTATTGTCGGTTTCGTAGGCTTCGGGGTTGGTGCCAAAGTGCCCGGCTAATTGGTCTATATCAATAGACTCAACCTCTTTACCTTCTGCGTTAAATAGTGGCATATAATTATGAGTTATGAATTATGAATTATGGGCTTATTCGTCTGCCTCTTTTGCATTGGGTAGGGCGTTGCCTGCCTCGGATATAATAAGGTTATTGTCTAACTGGCTAAATTGTAGCAGTAACTCGGTAAAGTTTATTTCTTCTTTACCCTGTATGGCTATGGGGCGGCCTAATTTCAGTATCTCGATGCCATCTTGATTTAGTGCAGTTTCTATAACGCCTAAGCCGCCTTTTAAGGAGCCATCGGCGGCGTATATCATAAACACAACGTTGTTTTCGCCTGTATGCAGGGGTATCTCTTCCATTTGGGCATAAAGCTGCTTTTCAAACTTTAAAATATTGTCTTTTATGAGGGGTAAAATCCACTCTAAAAGCTGCTTTATTAGTATGTTTTTCATGTTTTTGAAACTTTTAAACACAAAGTAAACAAAAAAACAAATGTACTTTGTATTTTTGAGTATAAAAATTTATTAAACACAGTAAAACACATGGAAAACACAAACCCAACGCCCGAAAACAGCCAAATACAGCCTGTTTTGCCCGATGTGAAAACACCTGCACCCGAAAAAAAACACCCCAAAACAGCCACATTTACCGCCCGGATTGACTACCCCAGTTATACCCGACTGGCAGACGAAGCGGAAGACCACAACCTGCCATTAAGCACCTATGCAACCAGTGTTATAAAAGAGTGCTGGAAACGGCGCGAAGCTGAAAAGGCAGCGCCCGATGTAGATCCAACACCAAAAGCTAAATTGCCCGATGCTAAACCCAATGCCAACGGCAGCGCACAAACCGAAGCTGCCAAAAAAGAGGGGGCAAACCTGACTAAAGCCCCGCAAAGTTTAGATGGAATAAAAGCGCTTGAATTTTTGCGTACCCGGTTTAAAAGCTATACCGATGCCCAACTGATTGCTGCCGCGCTAATGAATGTAGCGGCAAACGAATCTGCTTTTTTATTCCTTACCGATTTTAGTACCACCCTAAAAAAACTACCCCATGAAGCCTAAATTTTTTCTGTTTACCGCCGCGCTGCTGGCAGTAGGTTTTTTTGCCTTTGTAATAATTAGGCAACAAAACCAAGCCCTAAAACGGCAGGTTGCCTATTTAGAAACCAAGAAAAGCTAAACCCTATGAAAAACCTTTTAAGCCGATTTATGCGCCTGTTTACCGCCTTTTTTACCTCTTTTTGGCGTACACCCGCGCCCGATGGCGAGGCAAACGGCGAAATAACACCCCAAAAACCTAAAACAATGTTTGAAAATCCTGTACTCAAATTGCCCTATAACCCTACCAAACCTGCCCGAAAAATAAAAGCCCACAACAACCGGAAATGCACCCGCGGACGCCGGTTTGTTTATGTAAATGGCAGGCGGCAGGCTATTGCAAATAATTGGTAGCTTGCCTAAAACCGTAAAAACAAAAAGCCCCTTTGCAACTAAGCAAAGGGGCTTTTTTGTGCTGCTACCAAGTTATATACACATTACGCATTGTCTTCGGCGTAGTTGTAGGGTATTGATAGTGGCTGAAAATTCAGGTCGTTTATAATTAAATCGTCTGACATGCAGTGTATCTCTCCGTTTTCATCGCAAATTTCTACGCGGTTAATGTAGCGCAGTGCTTCGCGGGGCATTAACTCGTACAACCTTGCAATTACCATGTTTGTGGCGGCATTGCAGGTGGGCATTTGGTTTAACCATGTAGAAAATACTTGCAGCACATACGAAGTAGTTGGTAATTGTGGGTACAAAGGTACAATACCGGCTAATTCTACCGAATGCCCCTGGTCTGTAAATGATTCAATTACCTTTAAGCAGTGTTGTTTTAGTGTGTCCTTATCCATTGTATGAGTGTGTTTACAGAGGTTATTAAATCTTGAGCATCGCAGTTGCTATATGTGTTTGGAAGTTGGTATCGAGTTTTTTCGTTCCATTTAACCACACAAGACCAGGCATTCATTAACTGGCTATTGGTAAGTTTATCGTTTTCATAATGGGTATATAAGCCCGATAAAAGCAGTAAACGGTCTAAATTATGGCTTAAATAAACGCTTGAAAGTGCTGAATTTGGTACGTGCCTTTTAAAAAAATCATCAACATTTAAGCATTCGCATATTTTTGCTTTAAATGTCAATTCCAGTGCATAGCCTGCTAAATAATAAGCACCGTCAAATTTGCCATTTGCAAATAAACATTGGGCTTCATCAAGTCTTAGCAGGGCTATATTTCTTATTTCGGCAGGGTTATTCATCTAAAATGTGTTGCCCCAAATGTACATGTTCTTTGGAAAACTAACAACTTTTGTTACAATTTTATTGCTACGCCAGTAAACAGTCCCCCTAAAAAAATATGGTTTAGATTGGTTTAGTGGGCTGTGGTGTTTAGGGAAAGAGCCGGTAAATATCTTTGCGATGTACTATCCGAATAAAAGTAACCCGATTTTTTTCAATGAAAATGCCCATACGGTAATCTTTGATTTTGATGCGGTAGGCATTTTTAAACCCTGTAATCTTTTTTAAGTTATCTATGTTTTGCGGGGTTTGCGCTTGCTCTACTTGCTCAATGGCTAATTTAACAAGAGGCTTTATTTGATGGTCTTTTATTTGTGAAATATCTTTACTAAAAGACTTCAAAAAGATGACTTCCATTTTATTTCAACTTTTTCATAATGGTATTTCGGGAAACGGTTTTTGTGTTATCGGCTTTTTTTATCAGTATTGCCATGCCTATATTTTCTTTTTGTTCATTTGTAAGTATGGTATTGGGTATGTCCATTTTTTTGAGTAAGGCTGTAATTAGCGCGTACTCTTCTTTGTTTTTGGGTGTTATGAGTATTGTTTTCATACGGAGTGTAGGTTTGTTTGTGCAAAGTTAGGTATTTTGGGTTGCATTTACCCCCTTGCCTGTGTAAGGGGGGCAATTAAAAGGTTAGTTGCAGTTAAAGAGGCTGTTCCAGGTGGTATCGGTTTGTTGGGTAAAGTAGGTTT
>NBMY01000015.1 GCA_002212985.1 Sphingobacteriales bacterium TSM_CSS | reverse complement strand
TTCCATATTTTCTAAGTATGAATGTTTAAATATGCGCAAATATACAACAAACAACTGATTAAACCCACTACCCAACAATGCAGGCAGTTAATTTGCAAACCGATATAGACCGCCTTAATAAGTAGTGTTATCTTACAAGCTATAACAAGCAGGGTAACACTAAACCCATAACTCTATTGCCTGCTTATGTTAAATTTATGCGGTTATAAACAAAAAACGCCTGTGGTGTATTATTTTACCGATATTTGCCCCTGCAACTAAACGGCAAGAGGCAGCACCTACAATTACCATAGCATGGCACCGCCCAAAAGCAAAGACGACCTTACCTTTATTGAGCACTTAGAAGAGTTGCGCTGGCACCTTATAAGGGCAATTGTTGCCATTTGCATTATTAGCGTGGCAGCTTTTATATTGCCCGGGGTACTGTTTGATACAATTATTTTTGGCCCGAAGAACGATAATTTTTTAACCTACCGTGCATTTTGCAAATTATCTGACTGGCTTCACTTGGGCGGTTCTTTGTGCATAAAACCGCCTAAGTTTGATGTGATAAACCTTGAAATGTCGGGGCAGTTTGTGGCGCACATTAAAATATCGTTTATTGCCGGTTTGGTAGTTGCTTTTCCGTACCTGTTTTGGGAAATATGGCGGTTTGTGCGCCCGGGTTTGTACGAAACCGAGGTTAAAGCCATGCGGGGTGTGGTGTTTGTTAGTTCGGTGTTGTTTTTAATAGGCATATTGTTTGGCTATTTCATTATTACCCCGTTCTCTGTTAATTTTCTGGTAGCGTATTCGGTCAGCAATTCGGTGGGCAATTACATTGCTTTTTCTTCTTATGTTGATACGTTGGTATCTATTGTGTTGGCATCGGGCATTATGTTTGAGCTGCCGTTGCTGGTATTTTTCCTCAGCAAAATGGGGTTATTAACGCCCGAAGATATGCGGCAGTACCGGCGTCATGCTTTTGTTATTATTTTGTTTGTAGCAGCCATTATTACCCCGCCCGACGTATTTTCACAAGTGTTGGTTACCATACCGGTTTACCTTTTATATGAGTTTAGTGTTTTGGTTTCGGCAAGGGTAGCGCGGCAACTGGCAAAGGAAGAAGCCGATGAAGCGCGCGCATTGGTTGTGTCCAATACCAACAACAGGCAGGAGTAGGCGCAGGGATTTGGCACACTGTTTCCGATTTTGGGCTTATTGAAAGTAATTTCAGATCGCAATAATATCCTCACACAAATACATTGGACCATGTGCTTTATTGCCCATTTGCAGCCTTTGCCGGCAAGTGCAGATTTTTGTCCTTATTTTCAGGCCGGCTCAATGTGTTGGTGTTTAGGGGTTAAGCCATAGTATGAACCTGTTATGTTAGTTGGGGTGTTGCAACCAACAATATAATGCCTGTTTCGGTCATATTACCGGTTATTCAACAGCATTAACCTCCTTCAATATGAATTTCAAACCATTACTTGTTGCTCTTCTTCTGGCAATATCGTTTGTGCTTGAGGCCCAAACCCTTGCCAGCGATTTTGCGCCCTGTATTTGCCAGAGTGTCGGCGGTATTGGCAACAGACGCTTGTTGCTGGCTACCTCGCCCAATGCCATGGACTGGACCAAAACCAACGTAGTACTTGCCGACCAAGCCAGCGTAGCAGATGCCGTGGTACTGCCAAACGGCCGTATTATGGTGTATTTTATGGCCGGTTGTCAAATAGTGGGTGGCACAACTCAAAGCATTAACAACATTAAAGTTGCCGTATCTGACAACAACGGCCTTACCTGGGCTTATAAAAACGTAGCCTTTACCGGCTTACCCGCCGGCGGCAGCCTGCCCCTTGACCCCAACATGACGCTTATGCCCGACAGCAGCCTTGTAATGCTGGCCATCATGGAATTCGGAACCTTGCAGCAGGTACATGCCCTGCGCTCTGTAAACGGCGGTTTTACCTTTCAATATTTGGGACCTGCTCTTACAATAAGCGGGCAAAGCCTCTATGACCCCGAAAATTATCTTTTTGCCAATGATAACTGGCAATTGTACTGCGGCAACCTAACCCTTAACAACTCGCTAAAAGCCATTTCGGTAACCGGTAACCCGGTATTTACCAACGAAACTGCGTTTTGTTCGGCAGTTTCCAACATACCGCCCGATTGCTATATAGTGGCCGACATAACCAATATTGGCGGCGGCATTTACAAAATGTATGCTTTTGGCAATGCCGGCACAACGGGCGATGCCATTGTTTCTTTACACAGCAACAACGCCGGTGCTACCTGGTTGTTAGAGAGCGGTTTACGCCTGCAACTAACAACCCCCTCTACCATAGAAACCGGCCGGGTGGCCACGCCCACCGTAGTACATTCCCAAAACGGCCCTTTTATAATGGTGTACGAAACCTACATTCCGGTTCCCGGGTGCAGCGCCACCATTACCGGCTTAAACCTTACACCGGTTAACTTTGGCGGTTCGGCGGCGGTAAACGACAGCATTTATTTATCGGTACAAGCCAACTATTCCGATGGAACGATACGCAATGTTACCGGTTTTGCAACCTGGCAAATTAGCAACCCCGCTGTGGCAACCCTGCTGCCCAACGGCGGGGTAAAAGCCATTGCCGCCGGTACTACCCAAATTACTGCCACCTACAACGGGCAAACCGGCAATGCTGTTATACTGAATGTAACCGGCGGCGGTGGCGGCGGAAACGGACCTTGGAACGCCGATTTAATTATTTGCAACAGCCCCGATGGCACTACGTTTAACAACTGCCGCATTTTTGTCGACTCGGCAGGCGTGGCATCGGTTATTAAAAAAAGTAACGGGCAGCTTATTGCCGCTTTCCAGTGGTTTCCAGCACCTATTGGCTCGGCAAATTGGGATAAAGTTGCCATCAGCACTTCATCGGATAACGGAAATACCTGGACAGCCCCGGTTACCGCTGCATTTCCCGATTTACCCGCCGGTTACCAACGCCCCTTTGATCCCACCTTGGCGCTTACCGAAACCGGTAATATCCGCATGTACTTTTCCTCCGGCGAAAACGGCAGCGTACCGCTCAACACCGGCGTACACACCTACTCGGCCCTGTCAACCGATGACGGGTTTACCTACCAGTTTGAACCCGGCATACGGTTTCAATACCCCAACCAGGCTACCATTGACCCCGCTGCCGTTTTGCACAACGGCATCTGGTACTATACCACCCCGGCCGGAGCGCCGCAAGACGGCGCACACCGCGCAGTTTCTGATGACGGTCTGAATTTTACCCAACTGGCCGATATACCCTCTGATGCACAACACAACTGGACCGGCAACCTGCTAAGCCGGCCCGATGAACTCCGATTTTACGGAACCGGCAATTTTTTGTGGTGGACAGCTACCACCAACGGCGGTAACTCCTGGAGCAACTACACCAACACCAATCTTAAGGGTGGCGACCCTGCAGTGGCCGTTACCAACGATAACCAATATATTATTATTTTTACCGGCTTCCGGTGTACCACACCTGCTGTGGTAAGCGGTTCGGGTACGGTTTGCGGCGGTAATACCGTGTTGTACTCGGTGCCGTCAAGCGCCGGTGCGCAATACTTCTGGAACGTTACGGGCGGAACCATACTAAGCGGGCAGGGTACCAACCAAATTACCGTACAGTGGAACCCCGGTAGCGGACTTGGAGAGGTAAGTGTGCTGCAAATGAATTAAACTTTTGGGTAAACCAATAGTGGCAGAAAAGGCAACACACAACCCTTTCTACCCCCTTTTGCCATGATTTGGTCTAAAAAAAATAAATTTCAGACACAATTCAACACTAAATTGTAACTTTAGGCTGCGTTTTGCTTCATTTTTACTCCCTTGTTTTTGAATGCGTGCATTGTTAAGCGATTTGGTAAATCTCATCTACCCACAGGTATGTGCCGCTTGCGGAAAAAGGCTGCAACGGCAGGAGGAGGTATTTTGCCTCGTTTGCGAATATACTTTGCCCAAAACCACCTACCACCTGGATCCCGATAACCCTGTTGCTAAGCATTTTTGGGGCAGGGTCGTGCTGCAAAACGCCGCCGCCCTGTATTTGTTTAACAAAGGCGAGCGGGTGCAACACCTCATACACCAGTTAAAATACAATGGCTGGAAAGAGGTAGGCATAAAAGCAGGCCAAATTTATGGCCGAATGCTGGCCGAAACACCTTCATACAGCGATGTAAGCTTAATATTGCCCGTGCCACTGCACCCCGATAAAAAGAAAAAACGCGGCTACAACCAAAGCGATTGTTTTGCACAGGGTTTGTCTGAAACCATGCACATACCCTGGGCAGACAACATTTTACTGCGCAACATTTTTACCGAATCGCAAACAAAAAAAAGCCGCTTTGAACGCTGGGAAAACGTAGAATCTATATTTGTTATCAGCAACCCCGATGCCATACGAAACAAGCATATTCTGCTGGTTGATGATGTAATAACCACCGGCGCCACCATTGAAGCCTGCGCTTCGGTGTTGCTTAAAACCGAAGGTGTAAAAGTAAGTGTAGCCGGCATGGCACACGCCACCTGACCCCTCACTACATCTTTTTTTATTGAACTATAAATTACCGTTTCAAACATGAAAAAACTATTTTGCTTCTTTTTTTCCGTGTTGTTTTTTGTTTCCGGCGTTTGCCTGAAGGCGCAGGAAAGAGGGCAGGTGCTGGCCGATACGTTGCTGGCTGCTTATACAGCCGGGCAGGTTGCCAATTTATATAGCCAGGCCGGGCTACCTCCCAGCGTTATTAATGTAGAATACGGAATTGAGGAATACAAAATTACCTACCAAACCATTGACGCCGATGGCTCGCCTACCTTTGCCACCGGATTGCTGGTATTGCCCGTGAACCCTACCTGCCCGCTGCCGCTTGGCGTTTATAACCACGGCACTTTTACCGATTATGCCTCTATGCCCTCTAACCTGGGGCAAGAGCATATGATTGGCGTAAGCTATGCCACTACCGGTTATGTGGGCGTTTTACCCGATTTGGTGGGTTATGGCGACAGCCCCGGTTTTCCGAATTACCAGCATGCCCGCTCTACCGGCACCGCCAACGTGGATATGCTTAGGGCAGCCCGCCTTTTTTGCCAGCAAAAAGGCATTGACCTGAACGGACAAATTTTTATAACCGGTTACTCGCAGGGCGGACACTCGGCAATGAGTGCCCACCGGGAACTTGAATTGTATTACTCCGATGAGTTTACCGTAACAGCCTGCGCACCCCTATCGGGCGCTTATGATATGTCAGGCACACAAACCGATTTTGTGTTTTCCGATAATCATTATGAAGGAAATGTGTATTTGGGTTTTATTATCATGGCTTTTAAGGAAATTTACCCCAATTTGCTGCCATGGAGTTTTAGCGAGGTATTTCTGCCACCTTACGATACCATTTTATACAACCGCCTTACCGCCTTTACCACCCCATTGGGCGAACTAAACGGCATGTTGCCCACCGACCCGCATCTGCTCATGCAACCCGATTTGCTGGAAGCTTTTCTATCAGACCCCAATCACCCGTTCAGACAGGTACTGCGCGATAACGATGTGTATGACTGGGCGCCCACAGCACCGGTACAAATGGGCTACTGCGAAGGCGACTCATCCATTTACTACCAAAATGCCATTCTTGCCCGCAACACATTTATAGCCAATGGTGCAACCAATATACAAGCCGTAAGCCGCGGCGCTGCATTTGGGCATGGTGAGTGTATTTTACCCGCTATTCTGGCAGCCAAAAATTGGTTCGACTCGCTAAAAGAAACCTGCGGCCAAACCGGCATCGAACAAAGTATTACATCGGGCGAAACAAACCTGCAGGTATATCCAAATCCTATGGCGGTCAATACCACTTTTATGTTAAACTTGCCCGATAAAGTAATGACCAAAATTGATATTTATGATATGGCCGGAAGACTGGTAAAATCATTTCCGCGCGTTAATGTGCAGCAATACACCATTAACAAAGACGGACTTGCCCCCGGCATTTACTTAGCCCAGGTTACCGCCGACCGCACTTACCGTATTAAACTGGTGGTAAATTAACCGCCACCGGGTTAAAAACAGGAAATCGGACAAAACAAAGGGCGGTTGCTTTGGTTGCAACCGCCCTTTGTTTTTAGGCTGAACTATGCTGCATCGGTTATACTTCTACTTGTGCAAACCGTCGGGAGCCTAATACCACTTCTCCTGACTTCACCAATTTAACGCGAGGTCGGGAAAGGATTTTTTTTCAAAAAGGCTAAAATATAGGAAGAAGAGGTTGCGGTTGATTAAATTTGTAGTTGACA
>NBMY01000139.1 GCA_002212985.1 Sphingobacteriales bacterium TSM_CSS | reverse complement strand
AGCAACATATACAAGCCTTTGAAGCCGCCCACGACGATTACCACGCCATACTGCTCAAAGCCTTGGCCGACCGCCTGGCCGAAGCTTTTGCCGAGCGCCTCCACCAGCGGGTACGCACCGAATTTTGGGGCTACGCTGCCACTGAAAACTTAGACAACAACGCCCTTATTGCCGAAAACTACCGCGGCATACGACCCGCCCCCGGCTACCCCGCCTGCCCCGATCATACCGAAAAACAAACCCTTTGGCAGTTGCTCAACGTACCCGAAAATGCCGGCATTACCCTTACCGAAAGTTATGCCATGTATCCTGCCGCATCGGTTAGCGGCTGGTATTTTGCCCACCCGCAATCTACCTATTTCGGCGTAGGGCAAATTACCCCAGAACAAGTGGCCGATCTGGCACACCGCAAAGGCATGAGCCTGCCCGAAATGACCAGATGGCTGCAACCCAACTTAGGTTAAGAGGCAGCAAAAGGGTATTTGGCATTAAGTATGGCGTGTAGCCTGACGTATCATAATGGGTTAATCCCTAACTCTCAGTGGGGGATCCTCCACCCAGTTATCTCCGGTAAAGGTTTAATAGTCAATAGTTAATCTAATAATTACAAGATACCCATTGATTGTGAGGTTAAATATTGACTACTGCACCTATAATAACTCAATGCCATGCGCGGCTTGCGTTATAAGTTTTTTGCAGCGAACAAAAAATGGAGCTGTTTAGTTTTATCTACACACGCACACCTGCCACATGCCCGTATATGTTGCCGATACCCGCAATTTTTTGCGAAAGCTTACCCGCCGCCGCCTGCTGAATGCGGTAAAGGTGCTGTTTTCTTACTACTACACCCGCATAACCCGAAAACCGGTGCAGTGGGGCTTGCCTTTTACCGTTTCAATTGAACCCACTACCTCCTGCAATCTGCGCTGCCCCGAATGCCCCAGCGGGCTCCGGGCTTTTTCGCGCCCTACGGGTATGCTGCAAAAGGATTTTTTCAGAGCTACGGTCAATGAACTGTCTGATACGCTCATTTACCTCTATTTCTACTTTCAGGGCGAACCTTACCTGAACCCCGATTTTTTAGATATGGTGCAGTATGCCTCTAAAAAAGGCATTTATACCGTAACCTCTACCAATGCCCATTACCTAACCCCCCAAAATGCCCGCCGCACCGTAGAAAGCGGCTTAGACCGCATCATTATTTCCATAGACGGCGCAACGCAGGAAACCTACCAGCAATACCGCGTAGGTGGCAAACTGGAAAAGGTGCTGCAAGGCGCTCAAAATCTGGTGCAATGCAAAAAAGAACTTAAATCGGCAACGCCGCATATTATTTTTCAGTTTTTGGTGGTGCGCCCCAATGAGCACGAAATTGAAGCCGTGTACCAAATTGCCCGCCAAACAGGTGTTGATGAGGTAAAACTGAAAACCGCACAGGTGTATGACTATGAACACGGAAACCCCTTGATACCTACCATTGACAAATACTCGCGCTACAAACAAGAGCCCGATGGCACTTACCGCGTAAAAAACAAACTCCTTAACCACTGCTGGAAACTGTGGCACTCCTGCGTAATTACCTGGGATGGTAAAATTGTGCCCTGCTGCTTTGACAAAGACGCACAACACCAGCTTGGCAACCTGCAGCAGCAATCGTTTACCCAAATATGGCACAGCGCACCCTATTACCGCTTCCGAAGCGCCCTGCTTAAATCTCGCAAGGAAATTGACATTTGCGCCAACTGCTCAGAGGGCACCAAAGTATGGACCTGAAAGTAGCTCTTCAATTAGGTGGGGACGGGGTTGGAATAGAGAAATTTGCAAACAAATAGTCGGGTTATTTTTTTAATTAAATTGCGCATTACAGGCGAAAACCCTTAAAAGATACTCCAAGCTCACCACAGTTACCTGTATTTTCCAAGGTGTGCCAACTACTTAAAAGCCCCGTTTGCCCATTACTTCTCGTTTGCCCGATGCCTGATGTAGCGTTAAAGGTGATTAAAATTGTCTTAAGGCATTACCGGTAAGGAGTACAGAAATTCGGGCAAAACCAAACCCGCCTTAATTTGCTGATTATTAATGGTTTGTGAAATTTAGCTGTCAAACTTAGAATAAGAGTTGCCGAAGCTAAGTTATAACACCCCAAAACAATAAAGCCGCCTTGTGTGTGAAGGCGGCTTTATTTAGAGCAAATTGAGTAAAAAGGTTTAATGAACCAAGGCTACCAAATCTACCCCGCTAAGGTAATATAAACTGCAAAGCAGGAACGACCAAAAGGTAAAAGAAACAAACATGTAGGAAAAAATTTGCAATTTGCTTTTGTAAATATGGCTTGCAAGCAGGGTTCCTACGGGTACGGTAAGCACAAAGGGGGTAAGAAAGGCAATGCCGGCCAGCCCGTATTTTTGCCTGATTTTTACTATAAGGCGGCGGCGCGAATTGATAATGATTCGGTTATTGGGTTTTTTAGGGAAGAAACGGTACCACACGGCTTTCATGCCATCGCCGAAATAGCTGAAAAAAACTACGCCCAGCATACCACCGGCTGTTGCCAGAAATACGGCTTCCCAAAAATTAAAGTAACTGTAACTGAACATAAAAAGCAATGCCATTATATACTTGGTTCCGGCAAAACTCAACGCTACTATAACGGCCAATGTTTCATTCATAAATTTACAGGATTTTTGCGCACACGCATATTTTAACAAACTGCGGCAGCCAACTAATTATTGTGTGGAGGGGCAAAAAAAATAGCTCCGGTTATATAACGCCGGAGCTACTTCATAAGTTTGGTTCTATACGCTTAAAGTTGGCTTATTTTGAGTTTCTTTTTTCACGCCACATAGATTTGTTTTCTTCGTACATTTTTAACTGGGTGGGGTTAAGCAGGGCACGAATGGCAGAATCGCGTTTGTCGTAAGCGGCTTTAATTTCGGATTTAAAGGTTCTGGCTTTGGTTTCGCGGTTTTCGCGCAAGAAGTCAATTTCTTTGGTGGCGGTGAGGTTAATTTGGTAAATTTTAACGTTTTGATCGTTGTTGAGGGTTAACTCTTTGGTGAGTTTATCGGTAAGAATGGTGGCGCGCTCTTCGGCGCTGCGTTTTTGAATTTGGTTATTCTTGGAAATCTTAACCTCACTTCCTTTCTTTACTTTTTCTGCATTTTGGGCAAAGGTGTTGGCGCTGAATGCTAAACCTGCAATGAGAACGAATAAGATGAATTTTTTCATTTTGTGTTGTAAATTTATTGTTTGTAAATTATTTACTGTTTTTTGTTGTGATACGATGATATAGATACTTGGGTTGCAAAATGGTTTAAAAGAAACTGATTTTTTTTGTTTTTTTTAATTGCTTTTTTATAGATGCCCAATTTGATGCAATATTACTAAACAGACGGCATATTGCCAAGCAGGTCACGTAAAACAATTTGGTTTTAACAATTTTGCTTTGTTATTTAACAGTAAAGCACGGCAGGCAAGGTTAGGCAAAGTGCGATACATTAACTATGCTGATGTGGCTGGCGCCGTTGCTTTTTTTATGTACTTGTATTTGGGTGGTAATGCGCTCCTTTAACATTTCTACGTGCGATATTATACCAATTAATTTACCTTGTGCCTGCAGGTTTTCGAGGGTGGTAATGGCAATATCGAGAGTGCCGGTGTCTAAGGTGCCAAAACCTTCATCAATAAATAACGACTCTATTTTGGTTTTGCGTCCGGCAAGGTCAGACAAGCCAAGCGCCAGGGCAAGGCTTACCAAAAAACTCTCTCCGCCCGAAAGCGTTTTAACCGACCGTGTTACATTTGCCTGATACATGTCTATTATTTCCATTTCCAGTTCTTTGTCGTTTTGTTTGCTTATCTGATAGCGGTCGTTCAGTTTGCGCAAATGGCGGTTGGCCTGCAATACCAATTGTTGCAGGGTTATATCCTGTGCAAACCGTTTAAACTCCTGCCCGCTTGCCGAGCCAATGATATCGGTGAGTTTTTTCCATCGGGTATATTCTGCCTGCAAGGCATTCAGTTTAACCAGCAGGGCTTCGTTTTCGGCTTTCAGGTTGGCGTTGTGTGTTAATTGCTGGTTTAGTTGCCCTATGGTTTGGTCGGTACTTTGTTGCCGGCTTCGGGTTTCTTCTAATTGGCTGTTTATTTCTTCGGCAGATTGGGTGGTAAGTTGCCGTGAAAGGGTGTTTTGCAGTGTATCTTCGGCATTTTTAAGGCTGCCTTTCAGTTGTTCGGTTTGTTGGGTTATGCGCTGTTGGGTTTCTTTTATTCGGGTTACTTCGTTTGCATCGGTTATCAGGCTTTCATCCAGCATGAGCAGGGTTTCAAAGCCGGCTGCCTGTATGTTACCTATCAGCTCTGCTTCTGTATATTGCAGTATTTCGGTTTTCCGTTCCAAATCGGCGCTGCATTGGTGCAATTGGTCTTTTTGGTTGTTGAGGCGTTCTCCTTTCTGAATATGTTCATTTTGCAGCGCCTGATATGCTGTTTGGGCATTTTCCCGTTCCTGTTCAAGGCGAGCCAGCTCTTTTTGGGGGTCTTTTTCTATAAAAGAGGCGGTAAGGGTTTGCCTTTGGGCTTGGAGTTGGGTTAACCGTTCTTGTTGTGCTGCTTTGCGGGTTTCAATGCCGTTAAGGTTGTTTTGCGTTTCCGATACGTTTTTCTGTAAGCCCTCAATGGCGCTGCTTACGGCTGCCATTTGCGTTTGCAGGTTGTTTTTTTCGGTAACCCGATGTTGGTATAATTGCGCCCTTTGCTGAAGTTGCTGTATTAACCCTGTAAACTGTGCGGCATGATGGGGCAATTGTTCGCCGAAGGGTTGCAGCAATGTATTTATTTGGTCATTTTTTTGGTTAATGTTTTGCTGCTGTTCCTTTATTGCCGTTTGCGCATCGGATAAATCTTTTTGTGCGTTGGTCAATTTTTGTTGTGCCAGTTGCATTTCGGTGTTTACATTGAGTATCTGTTCTTTTGCTTCTGCCAACTGTTCCCGGCGTTCCTGCATTTTTTTATCGGCTTGTTCGCGCTGTTCAATTTGTTTTTTGATTGTTTGCAGTTGCTGCCGTTTTTCTGTCAGCAGGTTGTCTAAAGCATCGGGGTTAGTTATGCTGTGTTGTGCGTTTAACTCTGTGTTTAGATGGTTAAATTCGCGCAATACCTGTTCTTCCAGTTCGTTTTTTCTTGTTTCGCCCTCTGTTTTAATTTGACCGAGTTGTTGCTGCAGCAGCCCGACTTCCTTTTCGAGGGTGTTTTTTTGGGTTGTCAGGTTGTTTACTTTCTGCTTTTGCTCCTGTTGTTTGGCCTCGGTTTCAGAAATTTTAACCGTAGTATGGTGTTGCGCAAAGGGGTGTTCTGTGCTGCCGCAGAGCGGGCAGGGCTGTCCGCTGACCAGGGTTAGGCGGTCTTGTTCATATTTAACTACCATGCGCTCTGCCTGCAATTGCCGGTCGAGGGTGGTTAAGTGCTCTTCTGCTTCAAGGTGCAGGGCAGTGGTGTGGGATAGGGCTTCTTCCTTGTCTTTAATTTGTTGCTGAAATTGGGTAAAATTATTCCGAAGTTTTTCCAGTTGCCCCGATTGTTGCAGATATGCTTCGGACAATTGCTTTTGCCGTTTTACATTCATACCCGATTTTTCAATTTCCGAAACCATGTTGTTGAGGCTTTGCAGTAGCGGGTATTGTGCCAGTTCTGCTTCGGTTTGTTGCAAGGCGGCGGTATAATCGGCTATTTGTGTTTGAACGGTTTTTTGTTGGGTTTCCAACCGGGATATTTCTGCGGCAAGCAGTTGTATTTCTTGTTGTGCTTTTGTTTCCTTTTGCTTATGCAATTGAAGTTGCCCGTTCATTTGTTCTACGTTGTTTACCTGTTCCTGCAAGAGCGGCAAGGCGGCAGAAAGGGTTTCATTGTGGCGGTTGTTTTCAAGAAATGCGGTTAATTGCTGCATTTGCTCTTGCTGCTGCTGTGCGGCGGTTTGCTGTTGCTGCAATTGTTGGCGGTGCCGGTTTAGCGTTTCGGTTGTTTGCTGCCATTGGTTTTGTATATCGGCAAGCGTTTTTTCAACCTGTTTCAGTTCAACATCCAGTTCTACGGTTTGGTTAATGAGGGGTCGTTGCTGTTGCAGCAGGTTTTGTGCCGCCTCTACCTTTTGTTTAAGATTTTTTTCGTCTTCGGTAATTTTGCGCAACTCATTTGCCAGTTCAATATTGCTTTTGGTTAGGGTGTCTTTTGATTTTTCAAGGTCTTCTACCGCTTTTAACTCCTGTTTCCATGTGGCCAGGTCGGGGGCAAAGCGCAGTGCCTGCTCATGCCGGTGCAGCCGTTGCAATTGGGGTTGCAGTTGTTCGGTTTCCTGAGCAATTTGTTGCTGCCGTTGTTCAATATTTTTAATTTGTTGTTGCTGTTGTTGTATTTGTACCAGCCATTGCTGTTGTTCTTGCAATTGTTGGGCTTGTGTAAGCAGTTGCCCGCTTTTTTGCTGCAATTCCTGCAGTTGCCGGGTTATCTGCTGCACCTCTTCGTCGGATAGCAGGCCGGTTTTGAGGCCGGCTTTAGCGCGGTCAACATCGGCTAATTTTTCTTTGGTTATTTCGTAGCATTTTTTCGAGAGGTCGGCGTAAATATGGGTTCCGGTAATGCGTTCCAGCAGGTCGGCGCGTTCATCTACTTTAGCTTTCAGAAATTTGGCAAACTCGCCCTGCGAGAGCAGTACCGATTGGGTGAAACGCTCAAAATCGAGGCCGGTAAGGTTTTCAACCTCGTCCACCACCTCTCTGATTTTGCTGTGCAGAATTTGCCCCGATGGCAGTTGTGTCAAAGACATTTCGGCGTTTTGGAGGTTGCCGTCGGCCTTTTGGCGGGCGCGGGTAAGGCTCCAACGCGCCCGATACTGGCCGGTGGCGGTTTCAAAATCTACCTCGGCCCAGCACTCGCCGGTATGGTGCGACATGACCTCGCCCTTTTCGCTATTGCGCGGTACTTTACCATACAGGGCAAGGGTTACGGCATCTAAAATGGTGGATTTACCCGCACCGGTGGGGCCGGTAATGGCAAAAATGCCGGCTCCAAGCAGGGGGCTTTGGGTAAAGGGTATATGCCACTCGCCTTTGAGTGAGTGCAGGTTTTTAAGGCGTATTGATAAAATTTTCATATTGCTGCGCAGGGCGGTTGAATGGTTGTTTCGGGTAAAGCGGTTAACTGTTATACAGGTTCATTATTTCGGTAAGTTCTGTAAAGGTATGTTCCAGTTCGGGCATATCGGTATCGGCAATTTTGGCGGCTTTGCATTTTTCTCTAAACACCTGAAGGTAGTTTTGCAACAGTTCCATATCGGCAGGTTCGCCACCCGGCAGGTCATCGGAGGCGGCTGCAGCAAGGTATTTCGGGTTAGGAAATTTCAGAATATCAACATCGGCCGCTTTGGCCGCTTCTTTAATGGGTTCTTCGTAACCAAATTCAAAATTTGCAAGGGTAAGGTGAATTTCGGCCCAGCAGGGTTGCAGCAGGGCGGTTTGGGTAAAGTGCTGCAATTGGTTTTTTACCGTTTCAAAACTGCCTTTAAAGCGGTGCAGATGCCGGTACAATGGCACCTGCAGGCTGTGTATATGCTGCAAGCCTTTGTGTGGGGTAAAATCGGCCAGCAGCACTTGTTTGGCATCGTTTCGCTCGCTAAAGCTAAGCGGTATGGGCGAGCCGGAGTAGCGCACATGCTCTTTACCGCTTACCAACTGCGGTTTGTGAATATGCCCCAGCGCCACATAGTCAAACTCGGCCGGAAAAATTTCTACCTCCATTTGCCCTTGGTTGCCAATGATGTGCATTTCGCGGTCTTCGGGGTCAGAGGTGGCGCTGCCGGCAGCATAGAGGTGGGCGGTTGCCACTATGGGAAGTCCCTGCTCTTTAGCCGGTAAAAGGGCGTTGGCAATTTGGCGGTAGTGCCGGCGTATGCCTTCTTTATAGGAAGCAATTCTATCTATATAGTTTTCGCCGGCTTGCTGAATGCGCACATCGCCTTCGCGCAGGTACGGAACGGCGGCCACATACCCTATTACCGTGCCTTTGCGGTTAACTACGGGCACAATTTCATCTTCGGGCTGCTGCATGGCGCCGCCAATTACGTGTACGTTAAAGGCTTTCAGCAGTTGGCGGGGTGCATTTAGGGCGTTGGGCGAGTCGTGGTTGCCGCCGGTTATAATAATGTTGGGGCAAAGCCGGCAGGCATCTTTAATAACGTTGTAGTATTGTGTTTCGGCATACTTGGGGGGGTAACCCACGTCAAACACATCGCCGGCAACAATCAGCGCATCGGGTTGCCGGTTTTCCAGCGTATCCAGCAGCCACTGCAAAAACAGGTCGTGTTCTTCTTTGCGGTCGCGGTCGCAAAGTTTTTGTCCAAGGTGCCAGTCGGCGGTGTGTAAAATGCGCATGAAATTGATATTTAAAATAATTTTCACCGCTTCGAAAACGGCTCTCAAATGTACGGAATACATTCGATATATAAACAATTTACCCGAATTATTTTTCGGCTCTGTTTATCCGAAAAATAAACCCGACAGCAGGTACACAGGGTTAAACCTTGGGCAAACAAAGAGAGTCAAATAGTACTAAGGCAAAGATTGAGAATCATTTTCCACCCTCAAAAAAATATTTTATGAAAACCTTATTTGCACGTTTAACGGCAGTTGCAGCAATTTTTACGCTGCTTATCTTTTTATTTACCGCCTGCACTAAAGAAGACAAGCCGGCGCCTGCCATTCCGCCTGCCAACTCACTTATTATGGATTTTACCAAATTCCCTGCCGATGAAGGTAAAACAACCGAGGAGGCTGCTACCAAAGCCAACTTTGGCTACGCGGCCGTTAATGTAGGCTGGTGGAATACGGTGCTGGTCGTCAACTTAGCCATTCCGGTGGCTGCTTTCCTCGAATCGTTTAACCACGATGCCGTTTATGATGTTGCGACCGAAAAATGGACATGGAGCTACAATTTTAACGCCGCCGGCTGGCATACCGCCCGCCTCGAAGCCACCATGGCCGCCCCCGATGAGGTGCATTGGGAAATGTATATTTCAAAAGCCGGCGCTTTTACCAATTTCCTGTGGTTTTCGGGCAACAGCAAAACCGATAACAGCATGGCTACCTGGCTGCTTCGAAAAGACCCCACCGCCCCCACCGATTTTGTAGCTATTGAATGGCATAACAATGCCGCCGCCGGTACTTCCAACATACGCTATACCAACGTAGCCCCCGGCGTTGATAACGGAGCCTATATTGAATACGGCCTTACCAACAACGAGTTGAACGCCTTTTACAACATTTACCTTATTAACGGCGATAACTTGGTAAACATTGAGTGGAACACCAACAGCAAAGAAGGCCGGGTTAAAAATCTGGCGCACTTTGGCAACGAAGACTGGCATTGCTGGGATACGCTGCTGGAAGATGTAGTGTGCGAATAAACTGCCCGCAAAACGGCAACAGTAAAAAAGGCTTCCGCACCCGCGCGGAAGCCTTTTTTGTGTAAATTTACCCGAAATGTTGAAGGTAATCCCTAATAATCACACCGTTATACGGAATATACACTCAACTCAGTTAGCATTTTAGTTTGATTGTTATTGGCGCATCTATCCTGATTACAGATGGCAATGAGCACTGACGAATAAAGAATAGGTTTAGGAATTTCGATACGATAGGACAAATCTCAAGGGGGTGGATACACTCAATTCAGTAATATAGATTGGCTTTAGTTAGTCTTACTTTTTTGCCCTTCTGAAAATCGGCGTTAAGAAAATCGGAACGGAGGGCGAAAAGCAGGCGGCGCAGCAAACGCCACTACACATCTTGTTTATGAAACACCACTGCTGCCGGCGTTTGCCTTGGCGCATGCCGCCCGTAGTGCAGATTTTTAGACGATTTTCAGGCAGGCTTGATTTTTGGCTACTTTTTTATCAAGCTCACGTTTCGCACCTTGAAAATTTGAGGCTGATAATCAGCAACTTACACATAATGTATATATTCTACTAATATTACATTATTATATAATAAATTGTTGGTCAGGTAATTACACATAATTTTCTGCTTGGGTGCGAAAAGTGGGATCAAGAAAAAAGTAGATAACCCAGCTATTGTACAACCATTGCAGGTGGGTATAGTTTATTTTCGATTTGCGCGTTTAGGGTAGCAAGTTATTTTAGAGCGCCTTGCAACAGACATCATTAACACTAAAATTAGTTAACCGTCTCTGTCCTATTAGGGTATTGTGTTTTGCAATATTCCATAAATTACGGAATACATGTAAAATGTTGGAACTACTGAAAAATAAAGGAATTTTAGGTCTATTATGCAAAAAAAGTAAAAACTTAGGCTTTATTTTTGCTTTATTGATTATGTAAATATTTATGTTCTTTTCGGCAAAGATTTAACCGCAAGTTTCGTAAAGTAACTCGCAAAGGACACTATGTGAAAGGGATAAAAAACTTAAACAGTAAGCAAGCTATGGGCGTTTTCGGATTTTTTGTGTGTTGTTGTATAGTCTCCTGCCAAAGTTAAGCCCGTTAACCCAATAATTTTATACAGCCTTGAGTATGGCTAAGTTTTTACTGTATTATAAAGTAAGGACCAGTTCTATGTGCGTTCAACAAACAGAAACTTCAGCAATTCGGTACCCGAATCAAAAACGGTGCGTCCCATCATATCAAAAGTAAAGTTTACCGTTTTTTCAATGAGCGAGTCGGTTTTTTCGTAATTATCGCTGTGGTCGTTCATCCAAAAACGGATAATGGCCGGCACTTCTAACCAAATAATATCGGCATAGCGGCCGGTAAGCACGGCGCGCCATTCAATTTCCTGTGTATCTAACCCTTGGGTGATGAGTTGGTTGGCAAAAGCCTTAAACTTTGTTTTAAACAACTCCAAGCAATCGGGTTGTCCAAAAGACAGCCAACCGTTGGGGTAAGTGGCTAAAATAAAATTATCATGCTGTTTCAGTACTTCTTCCAATGTGTAGAAAAAAGCCAGCATTTTTTCGCGAGCCGAGTAATTTTGGTAAACGTCGCCATTGGCATCTAACTGCTCAAGGGTTTGGTCAAAAAAATCGCTCCAGATGCTTTGTTCTATGGCGGTGGCGGTGGTAAAATGCGCCTGTATGGTTTCTGCGGCAATACCCATGGTATGGGCAAAGCGGTACAAGGTGTGGTGTTGACCGGGATGTTTTACCGCATAATTTTGGTAATTTTGTTTAACTTCGCTGGCTGTCATATATTTTTAAGAATAAGTGGCTGATAATAACCGTTTTCCTGAGCATGAAAGAACTGCACCTGATAAGTTTTGATGTGCCCTACCCACCCGATTACGGAGGTGTAATAGATGTGTACCACAAAATTAAGGCTTTATACGAACAAGAGGTGCAAATTTACCTGCATTGTTTTGCTTATGGCCGAAATAAATCACAGGAGTTAAACACCTATTGCCGCCGGGTGTTCTGCTACCCACGCAAAAAGTGGTGGCAAAGTTTGCCCTTTAGGTTGCCGCACATTGTTTCCTCGCGCCAAAACGACCAGCTGTTGCAAAACCTGCTCCTAAACAAGGCACCCATTTTGTTTGAAGGGTTGCACACCTGCTACTATTTACCACACCCCGCCCTGCAAAACCGCCTAAAAATAGTGCGCACCCACAACATAGAAGGCGATTATTACCGCTACCTTGCACAAAATGAGCACAACCCAATAAAACGGCTCTATTTCTGGCGCGAATCTGCCTTGTTGTACCAATATGAAACTGTATTGCAACATGCCCAACAGGTAGCTGCCATTTCTGCCGCCGATGCCCAATATCTGCAAAACACCCACAATATTGCGGCCAAACACATACCGGCTTTTCACGGCAACACGCAGGTGAGCGCCCTTACCGGTACGGGCAATTTTGCTCTGTATCACGGCAATTTATCGGTAAATGAAAACGTGGAGGCTGCCTTGTATTTGGTAAACCGGGTGTTTAACCAACTGCCTTTCCGGCTTATTATTGCGGGTAAAAATCCGGCCCGGGTATTGCAAAAAGCGGTTGCTGCCCAATCAAACTGCCTGTTGTACCCAAACCCCAATGCTGCCCAAATGCAAATGCTGCTGCAACAGGCGCAGGTGCAGGTGTTGCCCACGTTTCAGCCAACGGGTATTAAACTAAAACTGCTGCAAGCCCTGTACCAAGGGCGTTTTTGTGTGGTAAACCCGTTTATGGTGCAGGGCACGGGGCTGGAAAACCTGTGCCATATTGCCCAAACCCCACAGGAATTTGCACAGGTAATAACCACCCTTTTTGCACAATCTTTTTCCGATGACCACCTGCAACAGCGCCGCAGCGTTCTTGGCAACCTGTACTCCGATGCGGAAAATGCTGCCGCCTTAATAGCCCATGTGTTTGAGGGCGGGTAGTGAGGTTTGGGGGTAGGCTGCCGCACAATAAATCAAAACGGCGGCGCTACCACTTGGGTTGCACCGCCGTTTTGCATATTTAATTTACAGGATTAAAATGCGCGCCGCGTGTTGTACCTTATTTAAATTTTGATTTTTATACGGTGCCGGCTTAGTTGTAGTTAATAAGCGGAATTTGTGCCGGTTTTTTGGTTTTAAACGTATAGCCAATGCCAATATTGGCTTCTAATTTAGGGTTCAGGTCGCCCGATTTGGTGTAGGCGGTTACCGTGGGGTTTATACCGGCGCGGAAAAACAAGCCGCCGTCTTTTTGCTGGTAGCGGTAGCCAAAGCGGGTAAAGGCATATAAAGAAGTATGTTCTCTTGCCGGCTGAAACTGGGCTATTTTGGTGCCGTTATCGGTAAACTGAACGGTAACGGGCAGCGTTTCTTCAAAGCCAAATGCTGCAACAACACCTAAACCGGTTTCAAAGTGGTGTTTATCTGTGCCAAACCAAATATTCCCTTCTAAAGGAATAATGGGGTCAATATCGCCTTTAAAAATGGAGGAAGATAAACCCAAACCAACACGGAAACTGATATTAAAATTTTTACCCGATAAAACAACCTGGTCGAAATTTACCGAATATAACTCCCCGTTTCCGCCCACTTCGGCATAAACGGTGTTGCTCTGCATGGCTACGGTAGGAACTTTTACGCCTTCCTCTTCATCGGTGGCGGTAAGGGTAGTGTTTGCGGTGTTTTGCGCCGTAAGATTTAGACTTGCCCCTACAAAAGCTAAGGTTAATAATAACTTTTTCATTGTCTTGTATTTTAAAGTTAATAAATTCAAATGTAGCTTTGTAGATTTAAATCATAGGCAGAAATTAACACGTATGTAGAGGTGAAAGATTAAAATTTTTGCTTTTATATAATTTCCGCTGCAAAGGTACGGCGTTTTTTTGAGTTCACCAAATAAAATATTTGATAAACAGTCGGTTTTGTGTCATTTTTTTAAAAGACGGGGCTTACAGGCAAGAAAAATGCCTGCTTGGGGGTAAAAAAGCGGTAACAGTAAGGTGCAATGGTTTGGTACTACTCTTTTTGCAGGTAAACGGCAGCCTTTACCGGGTTGGTAACCGTTTGCGCCACATAGGTGGGTTTGGCAATGCGAACTACCAAATCGGGGCATCGGGGCGTACAGCCAACCATACCTGCACGTACCGAAAAAGAGCCGGTTGAATCGGTGTAGGTTTCTGCCATCACATCGGGGTTTACCTTGCTAACAAATGCCTGCACCAAAGCGCTGTCTAAGGGTTGCCCGGTTTCGGCGGAATAAACGGTTCCGTTGCCGGTAAGCATGGTTTCGCACGAACAATACAGCAACATCATCAACCCCAATAATGGAAGCATACATTTCATAAAATGCAGGGTTGTTTTGTAAAACAGACAACTTACCGGTGCATTACAGGCACTTTTCGGGTTATTACACCGGCGGGGGTATAAATTTTAAGCAGGTAAACGCCGTTGTCCAAGGTTTGGGTTTCTATGGTGGCATTGTGCTGCTGTTCTTGCAGGGTTTGTTCGTGCAGCACCTGGCCGGCGGCATTGAGCAGTTGCAGACGGCTTGCGCCGGTATTACCTGTTTGAACGGTTACGATAGTATTGGCCGGAACAGGAAACACATTTACCCCCGTACTACCGCCGGTTGCCGGCGGCGTATTACCCGATAGTACAATATCTACTTCATCGCCTTGGGGTAAAACGCTTAGTTTGGTTCCATCGGGGTTGGTGGCGGTAATATTGGTAAATTGCAATACCAGATTTTCTTCTTCAGTTTTACCGGCCAACACGTCTTCCATCACAAAACTTACCACCCCCAGCAGCCCGCTGCCCGATGCAAGCACGTTATCTGTTCGGGTAATGGCGGCTTCAATATTGTTGCCTGCCTGCCGCTGTACAGATATGGTATTGTAGCCGTCGTTCAGGAAACTAACGGGAAAGTTTACGTTTACCGTTCCCGAATCGGGCACTACGTTGTAATTAACAGAAAAGGCAAGCCCATAAACATTGGCTACCCCATCGCCGCCGTTTATCAGCACGTTGGCTACCACAGTATCGCCAATTTCCACGCTTTCGTTCAAAATTTCGAGCGAAATAACAACATCGCTGCCGCTGTAAGGCATATCGGGTATGGTACTTACTTCGTGTGTCATGCCGTAGTTTTGTTCTATGGCAGCAATGTCGGCATTGTTAACCAAACCGTCTCCGTTACAGTCGGCATGTTTATAATTAAGTGCGCTGCCAAAACTGCCGGTCCAGTCGGTGGCGCTGTGTCCGGCCCAAGCGGTAGAAACCGAGTCGCGCGGTGAGCCATAGGCGCCGTAAGCCATGCCCAAAGGCAGCAAATCCCACGCATTGCTGATGCCGTCGGCGTTTGAGTCGCCGGGCCATACACAATCGCTGCATTCATCGGCCATAAAATACACAAAAACCTGGGCAAGGTTAATCAGTGCGGGCGAACTTCCTTCGGGGTTATCGGGCGGGGTGGTTAAGGTATAGAAAAAGTTGTCTTCAAAAACCGAGGTGCCAAAATCATTGTTGGGCGTATAAACAAGGCAATTACAGGCAAAGTTGCGCTCAACAAAACCGCGGGTAGGGTATTCGGTTATTTCTACGTCTAAAATAGTGAGGTCGTTTCCTGCATCATTGTTCAGCACATCAATATAGGCAATGTTGTTGCTGAATAAATAAACGGTATCGTTCAGCGCCCACTTTTGCGCTACTGCCGGCTGTGCAGCAATTATAAGCCAGGCAGAAACAATTAAAGCTTTGAAAATCAAATGGTTGTGCATGTCGATTTTATTTCACGTTTATTTATATACTTTGCCTTTGCAAATATCGGTAAATTTAGCGGGTAAAAGAAGTACAATTTTTGTAACTTTCCGGCGGTTTTCAGTAAGGCTTGGGTTCATGCTTATTTGCAAATTTTATTTCAAACAACTGCTATTCAGGCATTTAAGTAGATTGAAAATGTTTAATTTTTTAATTTTTCCGTTTCTTTTTCCAAAAAAAAGGTAATTTTAGCGGTAAAAAAACCGGTAAAAAGATTGTAGTCTTGAAAAATTGTATTGTTCCGAGGGTTTTACCTCTAAACGAACAAATGGCTTTTTTGGTTGCCTTATACCTATAACATTACTTGCGTTTTTCTATGGAAAACAGTAAACTCATCAGCATATTGCGGTGTTTTGGCAACAAACAAATGAAACAGTTGCGTGATTTTGTGAACTCGCCCTATTTTAACAAAAAGGAAGAGGTAGCAAAAATCTTTGACGTACTCATGGAATACCACCCCGATTTTGAGCCTGCATATATTGCCAAGGAGCAAATTTTTTCGCAGGCTTTGCCGGGTTTGCCCTACAACGAAAAAGACATGGGTTATTGGATGAGCGATTTGGTTAAACTCATAGAACAGTTTATTGTTACCGAAGAAATTATACAGCAGCCTGCCACCCAGTTTCCGCACCTTTTTAAAAATTACCTCCGTTGGAACCTTGAAAAACCGTTTCAGCGCACCCTTAAAAATGCCTTGCAATACCAGCAAAACTACCCCCTGCACGATGCGCAGTATTATTTCAATGCCTTTGTCATAAAAGAACAGGAAGCCGCTTTTTTCGATGCACAAAAAATACACTCACACGATGAAAGCCTGCAGGAGGCTATCAACAACCTCGATGTTTATTACCTTTCGCAAAAGCTGCGCTACAGTTGCGAAATGATGAACCGCAAAAATATGCTCATTGCAGGCTACCGCTTCCAAATGTTGGAAGAAATTTTGCAATACCTTGAAAAGGAGCCCCATAATGAAATACCACCTGTGGCCATTTACCGCGCCATTTTGCTGTGCCTGCGCGAGCCCGATACCGAAACACATTTCGACCACCTGAAACTGTTGCTCCGGCAATACGCCGGCAGTTTTGCACCCGAAGAGGCGCGGGGCATGTACATTTATGCCATAAACTACTGTGTGGGTAAAATTAACCGCGGCAACCAGCACTACCTCGAAGAACTGTTTCACCTATACCGGCAACTGCTCCATGACCGCATTATTTTTGAAGACAAGTACCTGTCGCCCTGGACCTACATGAACATTGTAGTGGTTGGCATAAGAAACCAGCAATTTGAATGGACAGAAAATTTTATTCACCAATATCACCAAAGCCTGGCGCCACAGTTTAGAGAAAATGCCTACAACTACAACTTAGCCTACCTGTACTATAACCGGCAGCAATATGGCAAAGCGCAAAAACTGCTTAGCGAGGTGGTATTTGAAGATGTGTTTTACAGCATTGAAGCCAAATCGCTGTTGCTGCGCATATACTACGAAATAAACGAAACCGACCCCCTGTTGGCCTTGTGCGATGCATTTAAAATTTACCTTCGCCGAAACAAACTTATTGCCGATAACAAGCGTGAACTTTACCTCAACTACATCAAATTTATTGCCCGCCTCAGCAAAATACCCAAAGGCAAAAAAGAAGCCCTGCAAGAACTGCTGCAACAACTTAACAACACCAAACATATTGTTAACCTTAAATGGCTGCAACAAAAGATACAGGAAAAACTAACCTGAAATCAGCCTGCTTTACCCAGCACCCTGCGTGCAGCAAGGTTGGTGGCAATAAACCCAAACAACACCACCGTTACCGAACTTAACGGCATAAAAATTGCCGCCACCAAAGGCGATAACCAGCCCTGTACCGCTATGCTAAGCCCCACCAAATTGTAGCTGAGCGAAATAAGAAATGCTATGCGAACCAGTTTTACCGAAATGCGGCAGTATTGCAACAACAGGTGCAGCCGCTCAAATTCCGATGCTTCCAGAATGGCATCGCAGGCAGGGCTGAAATTGTTAATGTTTTCCGATACGGCTACCCCTACATCGGCTTGTTTTAGCGCGCCTGCATCGTTTAGTCCATCGCCCAGCATTAATACGGCTTGACCGGTACTGCGCAGCTTGCCAATATAGTTGAGCTTGTTTTGCGGGGTTTGGTTAAACAACAAGTCTGCCGTGGAGCCAAAAAAACCAAGCAGGGTCTGCCGCTCGCCGTCGTTGTCGCCCGAAATGAGCGAGAGGCGGTAGATTGCCGACAAGTGGCGCAGCACATCGGGCAAACCGCGGCGCCAGGTGTTTTTAAACAGATAATAGCCTTTCACTGCTCCGTTTATGGAAACAAAGGTTTTGGTGTTACCCTCGCCGGCGGCGGGCTGCTCGTGGGGCAGCACACCCGCAAACCTTGCCGACCCTATGCGCACCGTTTGCCCGTTTACCACTGCTTCTATACCTTGCCCGGGCGTTTCGGCATAACTGCTAACCGGCAGCGGCAGCACCTGTGCCAAAGCATGGCTGATTTGCCGGCTAATGGGATGCCCCGATTGCCCTACCGCCGATTTAACATACTGCTCCTCGGCAGGAGTAAGCGCATTGCCCGAAAAGGTTACGTGGCTTTGTCCGGCTTGGGTTATGGTGCCCGTTTTATCAAATACCATTTGTTTTACCTGAGCTATTTGCTCTATAACCGCCGTATTTTTAAGGTAAAACCGGTAACGCCCCAATATGCGCATGGCGTTGCCCAACGTAAAAGGCGATGCCAGTGCCAGCGCACACGGGCACGCAATGATGAGTACGGCAGTAAAAACATTAATGGCAGTTGCCATGCCCGCCGATGCATACCAATAGCCCCCCGATACCAACGCCACCGTTAAGATAAACGGGGTAAAAATGCGGCTGGTTTGATTTACCAGCAGCGTAAGATTTGAGTGCCGGGTATGGGTAAAAGCATCGTTGTTCCATAATTGGGTAAGGTAGCTTTGCTGCACCTTTTTTACCAACCGCAACTCAATGGCCGGCCCAATTTGCCGCCCGCCGGCATATATAAGGCTGCCCGCCGGTTTGTGCACCGGTTCCGATTCTCCGGTAACAAAACTATAATCTATGCGGGCTTCGCCTTTTACCAAAACAGCATCAGCCGGTATCAGCTCTTCGTTGCGCACCAGAATAACATCATCGGTTTCCAGTTCGTTTAGCGATACGCTCTGCTCTTCACCACCCTCCATGCGGGTTGCCGAAACCGGAAAATACGATTTGTAATCGCGCTCAAACGAAATGGAATCATAGGTTTTTTGCTGAAACCAGCGCCCCGTAAGCAAAAAGAACACCAGCCCGGCCAAAGAATCGAGGTAGCCGGCGCCTGTGTGGGTAATAATTTCAAACACACTGCGCGCAAACAGCACCACTATACCCAGCGCAATAGGAATATCAATATTTAGTGTGCGCTGCCTTAAACCGCTTACCGCCGATGAAAAATAATAGCTGCTGCTGTACAGTACTACCGGTAAAGAAAGCACAATATTTAAAATGCCGAAAAACTGGCTGAAACTGCTTTCAGTTTGTTTGTTTAACCCCAGATATTCCGGAAAACTAAGGAGCATAATGTTTCCGAAGCAAAAACCGGCCAGCCCCAGTTTAAAAGCCAGCTGCCGGGCAGCGTGGCGACCAGGTTGGCCAACGGGGGTTTCCAGATTACCCAGTCTTATATCGGGTTCGTAGCCAACAGAGGCAAGCAATATTACCACATCGCGCAGTGTGGTGTCTGCTTCATTAAAAGTGAGGTACAGTTCTTTTCGCGGAAAATTAACCGTAGAATGAGTAATGGCCGGGTTGAGTTTATACAGGTTTTCCAACAGCCATATGCATGAGGAGCAGTGCATTTGCGGTATGCTGAACGTAACCTTGCTTTGCCTGCCATCTGTAAAATTAACCAGCGCCCTTTTTACGGTTTCGTTGTTCAGGTAGTCAAATTTATGGGCGGCAACAGGCTTTTTATATGTGGTGCCGGGTGCGTTTTCCAGTGTATAATAGGCGCACAAGTCGTTGGCGTTGAGTATTTCATATACACTTTTGCAGCCCTCGCAGCAAAAATATTTATCATATGAAGGGGTCAAACCTTCAATTTTAATGAGGTTGGTTTCGCAAGCCAACCCGCAGTGGTAGCAATTGGTTTTTACCGGAACCTGAAGTAAAACAGACATAACAGGCAGTGAATGTGAGTATAGGTTTTTTAAACAGAAACGGCAGCAGCCGGCAGACATTATTTACCGGTAAATGCCGGCGGGCGTTTTTCTATAAAGGCGGTAATGCCTTCTTTATAGTCATCGGAAAAACCGGCCAATTGCTGGTAGTAGGCTTCCTGCTGCAACATGGTATCTAAATCAGCCTGTAACGACATGGAAAGCATTTTTTTGATATAAGCAATTGCTTTAGCGGGGGCTTTTACAAAGTAATCGGTTACCTCTTTAACCGCTGCATCTAATTCTTCGGGGGGTACCACGCGGTTTACCAAGCCCAGTTGCAGGGCTTCCTGTGCACCTATTTTGGTGCCCATGGCTGCAATTTCAAATGCTTTTTTGCTGCCCACGAGGCGGGGTAAAAAGTAAGACGAGCCGCTGTCTAACACCAGCCCAACATGTACAAAAGCCTCAATAAGCCACGCTTTTTCCGATGCAATGACCATATCGCAGGCCAGCGCCAAAGAGCATCCGGCGCCGGCGGCAACTCCGTTCAGGCGGCAAACTACCGGCTTAGGGCAGTTGCAAATGGCTTTAATCATGGGGTTGTAGCGCTGTATTACCGATTCGCCTAAGTTTCGCTGCCCTATTTTATCTTTAATGTCTTTTAAATCTTGTCCTGAACAAAAAGCTTTGCCGGCGCCGGTTAGCACCAACACTTTTACATCGGGGTCTTTGGCGGCTTTTTTTACCGCATCGGCTAATTCGCCGTTCATGGTTTCCACAAAGGCGTTAAAATTATCAGGACGGTTAAGGGTTATCAGCACAACGCCGTTTTCAAAGTGGTATAACAGGTGTTCGTACATAGCGGATATTAATCTTTACTCATTTTAAACAGAAATTCTTTTTCCTCTCTGGTAAGGCTTTCGTAACCCGATTGGGCAATTTTATCGAGTATGGCATCTAATTTTTCCTGATTAGAGCCCGAAGCGCCGGGCGCCCTGCCGGCGGTTTTGTTTTGGGTATAGCGGGTATTGGCATTGCCGGTATTGTAGGTAGTATGGGTGCGCATGGTATTTTTGGCAAACACCCCATTTACAAAAACAACTAATTTTTCTGCCATGCGGTTAAAAGGTAACGACCAATCTCTCCCCTCTTGTAACTGCCGTATAAAAAAATACCCGAAAACCGCACCGCCTAAGTGGGCAATATGCCCGCCGGGGTTTGATTTGGTAATGGTGGTAAGGTCGAGCAGTATAAAAAAGAGCGCAATGTATTTAATGCGCACCGGGCCAAGGAAAATAATGTTTAACTCGTGTTCGGGCTGGAGCGTGGCGGCAGCTAGTACAATGGCCATTACCCCCGCCGATGCACCCAGCATAGGGGTGTATAAATTGGATTGCAACGCCGGAATGAGGTTAAACAACAGTACACAGGTAAGCGCCCCCACAATGCCGCCCAATATGAAAATGGGCAGTATTTTGCGGTTGCCAAGGTAATTAACAATAATTTGCCCAAAAACATACAGGGCATACATGTTAAAACCCAAATGCCATAAATTGGCGTGTAAAAACATGTAGGTAATAACCGACCATGGTTTCCATACCAGTTTCTCAAGGGCGGCGCTTACCATAAACCACTGGGCAAAGTTGTCGTACAAATATCCTTTGTTAACCAGCAAAAACAATAGTTGCAGCACATTATCGGCAACATAAACCAGTATGTTTACCAGTATGAGCTGAATGACCATACTGCCATACCTGAACTGGTTTTTTATATCTTCAACAATAGATTGCATTGTTTGCAGTTGTTGTAAAAAAAGAAAAAAAGCATTTCTCTGCAGCGGCCGTTTTAACAGCCCCACAAAATTAAGCAATTCAAAGCAAGTATGGTTCAAAAAACAGTAAGAAACCTGTTTGAGTTGTTAAATAATCAACTAAAACGGCTCTTGATTTGTTAAGCGCAATAGGTATTGTACAAGGTAATTCCAAATTTAACATTGTGATAGGTAAATATCTGGAAATATTCAGCGACCCGTTTTTCTGGCTTATGGCGGCCATTGCTTTTGGCATAGGCTTATGGGTGTACCGAAAATATGTAATTGGCAACCCCGGCGTAAGCGAGGAGGTAGATTTGCTGCTTTTGCGCTTAACTCAAAAAGGCTACAACTACCTTTCTTCTGAAATGATGAACCCCAACGGCAGCGCTGCCACTGCACTTCAGCCCACGCCCTATAACAGCAACGGCACGGCCGACGCCCGAAATGAAAGCATTTATACTTACCGCACCGTAAAAGCGGTCAATGCAAAGGGCGAACCGGCAGCCTTTACGGCCCGTTTTGAGTACCGCAACGCCTCGCTGGTAGCGGTTACTTTTGAGCCTGAACTACAGAATACAACACCGGCATAATACAGGCTATCTATCTGTTGGCTGCCTGTTTCCAAAGGCGCCCGATATGCAGTTTTGTATTATAGCGTTGGTGAGCAACCGTTTTTTCCGGCAGGGTTATCTTTAACTATCTTGCCTGCAAAAGGCCAGTATAAGCCGGTTTACCAAATCGGGGTGTTCGTGTTGTACCCAATGGCTGCAATTGGGTATGTATTCTATTTGCAGTTCGGCGCTGCAATAACGCTTGGTTTCTATGGTAAGTTCTTTACCCAGCGCTTTGTCGTTTTCGCCAAAAATGAGCAGGGTGGGCGAACTAATTTTACCTATACGGCGGTTGCCGGCACGTTTGGGGTAGCGCCATGCCGCACGATAGTAGTTTATGGGTGGGGTAAATGCGCCGGGAAGGCTGTAAACCTTTACATATTCTTCAATATCCTCATTGGAAAAAGCCTGCTTGTTATGGCTCCACCCCCGCAAAGCCTGTTTAAAAAATTTCGGAATATTTTTGCTTAAATAGCGCTCCGGCAGGCGTGGTAACTGGAAAAAGAAAATGTACCAGCTTTTTTTCAGTTGTGCCCAGTTGCGCCACAATTGCCGTTGCAGTTCGGCCGGGTGGGGCATGTTGAGTACAATGAGACGCTCGGTCATGTGTGGGTACAGTCCGGCAAACCACCAGGCTACGGCTCCGCCCCAGTCGTGCCCTATAACAATGGCTTTTTCAAATCCCAACGCCAGTATCAGGTCGCGCACATCATTTACCAGCGCTTCGGGTCGGTAGGCATAAATGCCGTTGGGTTTATCGCTCAGGTTGTAGCCCCGCATATCGGGCGCTACCACAGTGTAGTATTCGGCTAAAGCGGGTATTTGTTTGCGCCACGAGTACCAAAATTCGGGAAAACCGTGCAGCAAAACCACCAAATCGCCACGTCCGGCAACCATACAATGCAGTGTAATGTTGTTTACTTTTACCAGTTTGCTTTCCATAAACTTGGGTTTATTGCGCAAAGTTTGTAGTTTTTGGCTAATTTTACGCCTCCAAATTACAAATAAAAGCAAACGCAAAAAAGCAATCCGGCACAAAAGGCAATATAACTGCTTCCTTTGCAATGGTAAAATGCCCCAATGCCCCGAAAAGTACAGATTTTTTTAAGGCAAATTACCCACACTGTAAAACAAAAAACGGTAAAAATGAGCCAGCAACCCGATGTTTTTGATCACATGAAACTCCTTCTGCTCGAAATTGAGCAGTTTAATGCCGCCAATGCCGGCGAAGCCGAAAAATTTCGCATCGAATTTTTGGGCAGCAAAGGAAAAATAAAAAACCTCATGACTGCTATTAAAGACGTGCCCAATGAGCGTAAACGCGAGTTTGGACAGGCCGCAAACGCAGTTAAACAAGCCGCCGAAGAAAAACTGGCTGCCCTTAAACAACAAGTAGAGCAAAACGGCGCTGCCGCCACCCTCTATATACCCGATTTAACCCGGCCCGCCATTACCGTTCCGCTGGGCGGAAGACACCCGCTTTCGGTTGTAAAAAACGAAATAATTCGCATTTTTGAACGCATAGGTTTTACCGTTGCCGAAGGGCCCGAAATTGAAGATGACTGGCACAATTTTACCGCCCTCAATACCCCCGATGACCACCCGTCGCGCGATATGCAGGATACCTTTTACATACAAACCAACCCCAGCATATTGCTCCGAAGCCAAACCAGTACCGTGCAGGTAAGGGTTATGGAAACCCAAAAACCGCCCATTCGCATTATTTCGCCCGGCAGGGTGTACCGAAACGAAACCATTTCGGCTCGCGCACACTGCCAGTTCCATCAGGTAGAAGGCCTTTATATTGACGAAAATGTTTCGTTTGCCGACCTGAAACAAACACTCATCTACTTTGCCCGCGAACTTTTCGGGCAAGATACCTCCATTAGGTTGCGCCCGTCTTACTTCCCATTTACCGAACCTTCGGCCGAAATGGATATTTCCTGTTTTATCTGCAAAGGAAACGGCTGCAATATTTGCAAACACAGCGGCTGGGTAGAAATTCTGGGCTGCGGCATGGTGGACCCGGCCGTTCTCGATATGTCGGGCATTGACAGCCGCCGTTATACCGGCTTTGCCTTTGGCATGGGCATAGAGCGCATTACCATGCTCAAATACCAAATTAACGACATTCGCCTGTTTTTTGAAAACGATGTCCGTTTCCTTCAGCAGTTTAAAGCTGCCTGGTAGCAGTTTTTTGCCCTAAACATTTAAACCTCCACACGCTATGCATCTGCCCGATATTAAAAAAATTGCCGTCATTGGCGCAGGGGTTATGGGCGGCGGTATTGCACAGGTTTGTGCCGCCGCAGGCTTTAAAACCGTATTGTTTGATGTGGAACCCGATGCGCTGCCACGAGCCATGCAACAAATAGAAAAAAACTTAGACACCGCCGTAAAACGAAACAAACTAAGTACAACCGCCAGACAACAAATTATAAAACGCATTGACGCCACTTCTTTTTTCGGCGAACTGAAAGCCGATTTTATTATTGAGGCCATAGTAGAAGACCTTAACATTAAACTGGAAGTACTTAAACAGGTGGCAGAACAAAACCCGCCGCAGGTGATATTGGCCAGCAATACCTCCTCTATACCCATTACCCGTATTGCCGCCCGGCTGCCACACCCCCAAAGAGTCGTGGGTATGCACTTCTTTAACCCCGCCCACCTCATGCAACTGGTAGAAGTTATTTCGGGGCAGGAAACCACTGCGCAGGTGGCCCACACCACTTTTCAGCTTGCCCAAAAACTGGGTAAAACACCGGTAATGGCAAAAGACTCGCCCGGCTTTATAGTAAACCGCGTTGCCCGCCATTTTTATGTAGAAGCGCTTAAAATACTGGAAGAAAACGTAGCCGATGTTGCCGCCATTGACGATCTTGCCGAGGCATCGGGGTTTAAAATGGGACCTTTCCGCCTTATGGATTTAATTGGCGTAGATACCAACTTTGCCGTTACCCGCTCCATGTACGAATCGTTTCACCACGAACCCCGTTTCAGACCAAGCCGCATACAGCAGCAAAAGGTGGAAGCCGGACATTGGGGGCGGAAAAAGGGCATCGGGTTTTATCATTACCCCAATGATAAGGCCTGACCCACTTTGTTTAAATACTGCATCATCTTTACTCACCTTTTATATCCCCCCAAACCTGCCCATGATTCCGCTTTCTGTACCCAATCTAAACGGCAACGAATGGCGCTATATTAAAGAATGCCTCGACACCAACTGGGTATCATCGGCAGGCGCATTTGTTGACCGCTTTGAGCGCGAGTTTGCAGCCTATGTAGGCGCACCTTATGCCGTAAGTACTTCAAACGGTACGGCCGCCCTGCACATTGCCCTGTTATTGGCCGGCGTTGCGCATAAAAATTTGGTAATTGTGCCCAATATTACCTTTGCGGCCAGCCTTAACAGCATAGCTTACACCGGCGCCGAACCCCTGCTTATAGATGTTGATGCCGGCACCTGGCAAATGGATACCCCGCTGCTGGAAGAATTTTTACTGCAACATGCCGAAATGCGCGGCAATACCTGCCATTTGCGTGCTACCGGGCAGGTAATTAAAGCCATTATGCCGGTACATGTGCTGGGAAATATGGTAAACATGAGCCACCTTATGCAACTGGCACAACAATACCGCATTACCGTTGTAGAAGACAGCACCGAAGCCCTTGGCTCATACTACAACAACAAACATGCCGGCACCTTTGGGCAAACAGGCTGCTTCAGCTTTAACGGCAACAAAATTATGACCACCGGCGGCGGTGGCATGATAGTAACCGCCGATGCAACGCTGGCCAAACATGCCAAACACCTTACCACACAGGCAAAAACCGACCCTGTAGAATATATACACGACGAAGTGGGCTATAATTACCGGCTCGTAAACTTGCTGGCAGCAATGGGCGTAGCACAATTAGAGCAAATACCGGCTTTTTTAACTCGAAAACACCAAATTGCCCAACGTTATAACCGGGCTTTTGCTCATTTACCCTTTGTACAACCGCAGGTAACCACCACAGGCACCCAACCCAATCATTGGCTTTATACGGTACAAGTACCCGACCGCCGCAGCCTGCTCGCCTTTTTTAAAGGACACGGCATTGAAACGCGCCCCCTATGGACCCCCATGAACCAACTGCCTATGTTTGCCAATTGCCGCTATATTACCCAAAACAATGTTTCGGGCTACCTTTTTGAACGCTGCCTCAGTTTGCCTTGTTCTACCGGCCTTACTACCGAAGAACAAGATACCGTTATTAACCTGTTAACCGATTTTTACGGCAATTAGCCTCTTTTGGGGTATTTTGTAACCGGTAAACCCTACTGCCATGCCTCATTATTTCCGGTTTTTGCACATTGCTTTTACAGTGGTTTGTATAATGGCGCTGCCATTGCCGGGCATGGCAATTGGCGCCAAACTGCTGCTGCTTACCCTTTTATATCAGGTTGCAGTAGTGATGGTGGCGTTTGTAAAAAAACAACAGTTATGGCAACAGTTGTGCTGGTTTTACATTCCTTTCGGGTGGTTCAATATTTTTCCCGATTGGTTTTTGAGCAGCCAGCTCAAAGTGTTGTTTTACCCCAATGAAGGTGTTTTTAAAATTGGCACCATTAGTGGTTATATGCCTTTTTTGTGGTTTATGCCCATGTTTATCATTACTTGTATAGCAATAGAAACCGAAAAAAAATACAAACAACCGGTGCCTTTACTTGTTATGCTCATAGCCGGTATGGCGGTGTTCGGCTTATCGGAACATTGCTTTAAATTACTCGGTTCATGGCATGCCCAAGAGGTAAAAGTATTGCTTGGAAACGCTGCCGTATATGTGTTGTTGGCCGAAGCATTATTGCTTGCAGTTGCTTATGTATTGTTTAAAGCAGTACAGCAATTGCCGGTATGGGTAAAAATATTGGCAGCCTTTTGCCTTATGTTGTTTTACATGGGCAGCTTAGTATTTTTTTACTTTGTTATAGAATATTTGCCTGCAACATAGCATAGTAGTCTGTTTGCTTGTTTGTTAAATCTTAACCTCTGCTTATGCACCGGTATTTATTGAAAAACGGAACCGTTTTTGATGGCAGCGGCTCAGAAGGGCAGGTGGCCGATGTATTGGTAGAAAACGGTAAAATTACCGCTATCGACAGCCGCTCCATACTGCCGCCCGGTGATTGCAAGGTGCTTGATGTATCGGGCAAATGGGTAATGCCCGGTTTTATTGACATTCATACGCACTACGATGGCGAAATTGAAATAGATGCCTCGCTGTCAGAATCGGTAAGGCATGGGGTAACCACCGTGTTTCTGGGCAGTTGCGGCATTAGCATGGTGATGGGACAGCCCGAAAACCTTTCCGATATGTTTACCCGCGTTGAGGGTATTCCCGGCGAATTTGTAAAACCGCTGCTGCAACGCATAAAAGACTGGAACACACCCGAAGAATACCTGCAACACCTCCAAAAACTGCCACTGGGACCCAATGTGGCCTGTTTTTTGGGGCATTCTACCATACGTGCGGCCGTAATGGGGCTGGGGCGCAGTTTAAGCAGCAATGTACAGCCCACCAACGATGAGTTGCAACAAATGGATGCCATTTTGCAGCAGGCTCTTGCAGCCGGTTATATGGGTTTATCGGTAAACTTGCTGGAATTTGATAAAATGGACGGTACCGAATTCAGAAGCCGGCCTACCCCATCGGTCTATGCCAATTGGAAAGAGTATCGTTACCTGTTTAAAACCCTGCGCCGGCAAAACCGCATTTTACAAACCATTCCCAATACTGCAAACCCACTTACTTTTTTCAGCTTTATTTTGGAGAGCGCCGGTATTGGGCGGCAGGGGCTTAAAACCAGTATGCTGGCTATGATAGACGGTAAAACCGTGCGCGGCATTCACCGCATTTTTGGAAACTCTGCAAGGCTGGCAAACCGGTTTCTGGGCGCAAAAGTAAAATTTCAGGGGTTGCCCGAAGAATTTGATGTGTGGACAGACGGGCTGGAAGCGCCGTTTTTTGAAGAATTTGAAGCCGGCACCAACTACCTGCATTTAACCAATTCCGATGAGCGCAGCCAATTGCTGATGCAGCCAAAATTCCGCAAACTGTTCAGAAAACAGTGGAACCGCCGCATTGCGCCGCGCGTGTTTCACCGCAACCTTAAAGATACCCATATTGTAAGCTGCCCCGATGATAGTTTGGTGGGTAAATCTTTTGCACAAGTTGCCGCTGCCGAAGGTAAAGAGGTGGTTGACTCCTTCTTAGACCTGCTGGCAAAATACGGAAAAAATTTGCGATGGTACTCCATTGTGGGCAACGACCGCCCCGATGAACTGAACTGGATAGTGCAACACCCCGATGTGCAGATTGGTTTTAGTGATGCCGGCGCCCACCTGCGCAACATGGCACACTACAATTTTGGGCTGCGTCTGCTAAAAATGGTGGCCGATAACCAAGCTGCCGGTATTAAAACGCTTACCATTGGACAGGCGGTAAAAAGAATAACTGCCGAACTTGCCGACTGGTTTATGATTGATGCCGGACACCTGCTGCCCGGTAAACGTGCCGATATTGCCGTGGTTGAACCCACCCGCCTTACCGATGAACTAAGCGCCATACACGAAGCGCCTATGCCCGGCCTGCCCCATTTTAAACGGCTGGTAAGGCGCAATGATGCCGCAGTGCCGTATGTATTTGTAAACGGGCAGCTGGTTTGTGTTAACGGAGCCATGCAGTACAACAATGGCAACAGCCACCCCAAAACCGGACAGGTGCTGCGGGTTTCTGTATAATACAACGCCCCTCATAACGTGGGAAAAAATCGGAAAAATAACTTTACGCGCTTTGCGAAGCCCCGTTACGTTCTTTGCGGTTAAGCAATTAAATATCAATTAACCGAAAATTACGCTTACCTTTCACATACCCTGCTTTCTGCCGCATAACAGAAGTAATAGTAGCAGCTAATCTGAATTTAAATAAATAAATAAAACATGTCAAACTATTATCACTCCGAAGACTTGAAGAAATTTGGCGATATTACCAGGTTCCAGTCCGTTTTGGGCAAAAAATTTTTCGATTATTACAACGAAGTGTTTAAAGAAGGTGCACTTACTGCCCGCGAAAAAGCCCTTATTGCGCTGGCTGTTGCACATGCCATTCAATGCCCCTATTGCATTGATGCCTACACCACCGACTCACTGCAAAAAGGTGCCGATGAAGAGCAAATGATGGAGGCCGTGCACGTAGCCGCTGCCATACGCGGCGGCGCTTCATTGGTTCATGCCGTACAAATGATGAACAAGGCAGACGAGCTAAGTATGTAGTCTTTTGGTTTTTATCTGTTGCCCTGTATAAAAAAACTACCCCCCTTTGCCGTAGCATCGGGGGGTAGTTTATGTATGGTTCATACACAACGGCAGAACCATGTGGTATAATAACGGCGGTTAATTCAGTATTACTTTTCGGGTAATCATATCGGAACCGGCGCTAAGGGTAACAAAGTAAATACCGGCAGGGTTGCCATCGAGGTTAAGCGCATGGTTATATCCGCCCAATGCATCTTGGCGGTTAACGTACACTTCTTTACCTACTGCATCAAAAACGCGCAGGGTTACCTGGCGGCTGCCGCTAAACGGATAGCTGATGTTAAACAATCCTTTTGACGGGTTGGGTGCAATGGTAAGGAGGTTGCTGTTTTGGGCATTGCCTATACCAATATTGCTTACTACTTCAAGAGTGCGGGTGCCGGTACGCACACAGCCGTTGGCATCGGTAACGGTAAGGGTTACGGTGTAAATACCTAAGGCGTTGTAGAATGTTACCGGGTTTTGAATGTTGCCTACGGCGGTTTGTCCGTTGCCAAAGTTCCATTGCCAGTAGGTAGCGTTGTCGGTATTGTCGTTAAACATTACCGGGGTGTTAATTTGCACAAAGTTGGGCACGTTAAAATCAACAAACAATACACCGTCAACAGTTACGGGCAAAATTACCGCATTGCAACCTACAATATTGCATGCTGCCAGGCTAACCTGATAAGTACCGCTTTGCTGGAAGGAGTATTGGGGGTTTTGTTCGGTTGATAAGTTGCCTAAACCGTCGCCAAAATCCCAGGTCCACTGGTTGGGGTAATTGTTGGAGAGGTCGGTAAACTCTACTATACCCAAACATTCGTCAATAACTTCGTAGCTAAAGTTGGGAGTAGGCACATCGGTAATCACCACACAACTCCAGGCCAGTTCAAAGCCGGTGTTCACTACAGAAAGGTCGGTATATTGCTCTATGGTAATGGAGCCGCCGGTAGAGGTAACCACTCCATCGCCATTTGGCAAATCGGGTCCTTTAAAATTGCCCAGCAGCGGGGAGCTGATATCGGGTCCGTCATAAATACGCACACCGTCGCAGCAGCTTTCAAACCAAATGGAACCGAAGGTAAGCGTAACCGACGTGGCGCCGGGCGGGGCAATGGTAACTGTTCCGTTTTCGCTGTTGTTATAGTTGCCTGGTCCGCCGCTGTCTTGCAATACGCCGTAGCAATCGGTAATGAGCAGGGTGCTGCCGTCGGCGGGCATGGCAATGGTATCACAGTAGGTAGAAGAGAAATCAACGGTCAGGTAATCGGTATAAGTTGCGGCATCGCACCCCAGCGAGTTACAGGCTTCTAAGCTAATGGTATAGGTTCCGCCATCGGTATAAGTGTGCAAGGGGTTTTGTTCGTTAGAAGTGTTGCCATCGCCAAAATCCCATGTCCAGCTGGTGGGGTTGTTGAGCGATTCGTCGGAAAACTGTACAATGCCGTCGCAACTCAGTTGGCTATCAACAGAAAATGCAGCTTGAGGGAAGGCTTCTACGGTAAGCGTAACAGGAATGATAACCACTGGTAGTCCGGGTTGGTTGGTATTAACCAGCAGGTTAAAGGTGTAAACACCAGCCAGCATATCGGTGGCATCAAAGGTAAGGGTAAGGTTGGTACTGTTGCCAGCCTGCACGATTCCGCTGTTGGGCGAAACAGAAAGCCAACCGGGCAGTTCGCCAATGGCATAACCTATGGCGTTAGAGAGCAGGTTACCCAGGTTGGTATCGCCGGTAGAGGCAAAGTTGTTGCCTAAGTAAATTACCTTTCCGCTGCCAACATTTCGGGTGGCAATAACATCAATATTAGGGCCAAAGTCGTTGGGCGAAGCTACCTGTATCAGGTCGGTATCGGTTAAATCAAAGGCATAGGTAGCTGCGGGTGGGGTAAAGGAGGCGGGTAAACCGTCGGCCAGGGGGTGGTCGGGGTTAGAAACCGTTACCACGCCAAAGGTTTGCCCCCAATAAGTACCGGTTAACATGTTGCCTGCGGTAATGCAGGGGGTGCAGGTGCTTCCGATAAAAATTACGGAGCCGCCGTTTTGGGCAAATTGGTTCATAATGGGGCCAAGGGCACTTAAAACGGTAGTGCTTGCCAGTGCTGCATCTTGTTGGGGCACCAATAATACCTGTTTACCTTCTAAGGCATCGGCCAGGTCGTCGGGGTTGGTGGTGTTAATTTCGGTCAGGTTATAATTGGTTACGTTGGCTGTAAGGTATGCCTGTAGGTTGGTGTAGTTAAAGGTGTTAATGGCATAGGTAAGCGCCAGAATTTCGGTAGTGCCGGTTCCACCAATGCTAAAATTGAGGGGGCCTGCGCCGGTATTGCCCAAGGTAAGGGTTTGGGTGGTGCTGTTTCCGGCCAGCAGGGTAACTTCAAAGGAAGCGGGGTTCCAAGTAGTATTTGGTGCGCCTACACCTACGCCGCTAAGGTTAATGGTAATAGGTGTAACGTTGTTGTTAATGGTAAGCGTTCCGTTAAAATTTTGAATGCTTTCGGGCGTAAAAGTGATGGTTAACTCGGTTCCCTGCAGGGGCGGTACGGTAATGGTGGTAAAATCGGTGGCGTATTCGGGCAGCGAGGAGGAAATGCCGGTAATAAACAGGCTGTCGGTGCCGGGGTTGTCTATGGCAATGGTAATGGAGTTATCGTTGCCAATAATAACCGAGCCGAAGTCGAGGCTGGTTTCGGAAACTACAATTTGCGGAATGCCAATAACAGTAAGCGTTACGGGTACGGTAATGGTAGGATTGAGCGGGTCATTGGTGTTAATAATTAATTCCGAAACGTAAGTTCCGCCCAGCAGGTCGGTGGCATCTAAGGTAACGTCAATAGTGGTTTGGTCGGGGTAGCCTACGTTTCCTTCGGTGGGAGAATAGTCTAACCAGGGCACTACCGACAGGCTTTCGGCCCATTTAAGGGTATTTGCCAGAAGTTTTTTGGCATTTTCTTCCGAGCTGAAATAGTCAAAGGTAAGAGAAACCACATAGCCGTTGCCAATGGGGCGGTAAGCCACTACAGATCCGCCGCCGCCAAAAGCGCCGGGTGCTTGTTCTACAAGCGTTACAACATCGGGGTCGCTGTAAAAATTGGGATAGGTTCCGTTAGATGGCGGGAAACTGGCGGTAATACCTTCGGTAATGGGGTGAGTGGCATCTAAAACGTTGAGCGGGGTGCCGGTATCGAAACCGGTAACATTAATACTCATCAACCCCGAATTGATGATAGGCTGCGCACCCGATGTACCGCAGAATACAACCATGCCGCCATTGTTTACAAACTCCTGCAAAACAGGGGCAAAATCGAGGAAAGGAGGCACACCAAAAGCATTTTCCACTTCGGGTACCAGAAATACGTTTTTACCCTGCAACTGTGCGGCCAGTTCCGTGGCGCTGGAGGTAGTGGTTTCGGTAAGGTTGTAGTTGGTGTAGTAAGTGTTAATGGCGGTAAAAGTATTTTCATACTCTCCGCCTGGGGTAAGGTCGGGTCCGTTTTTGTAGGCCAACACTTCCAGAATAACGCCCAATGTAGAGGTATCAAACTGGTAGGTGAGGGGTCCCAAGCCCGTATTTTGTAGTACCAGCGGCACGGTGGTGCTGGTTCCGGCATCAATGGTTACGTTAATGGCGGGCGGTGTTACGGTAGTAACCGGCGCCCCCACGCCATTGCCGGTAAGCAATACAAAGAAGGTACCTATGTTGGTTTGTATGGAAAGGGTAGCATTATAGGTTTGAATTTCGGTAGGGGCAAAGCTGATAACCACATCTTGCGAAGTACCGCCGCCATACAGGGCAAAATCGGTAAGATCTACGGTATAAGCAGGGTTATCGGAAGTGATGTTAAGGATTTGCAGCGAGTCGGTGCCGGGGTTGCTGATGGTAAGCGTTTGCTGGCCTATCAAACCCTGCATGAGCGTACCAAAATCGAAATTTCCCTGCGAAATGGCAAAACTGGGCGTTCCCACAATGGTAAGCACACACGGAACTACCAATACAGGGTTGTTGGGGTCGTTGGTGTAGAAGGTAAGGTCTTGATAGTAAGTTCCGCCATACACATCGGTGGCGTTGAATTCCACATCAATGGTGGTGCTTTGGCTGCCGGCTAAGGTATCGGCGTTGGAAGAGATGTATAACCAACCTTCGGCAAGGGCAGCCGATGCCGAGTTTTGCACGGCATTGGCTTCAATGCGTTGCATATCGGAATTGCTGTAGCGGAAATCGTGCCCTATGAGAATGGCTTTACCAGCGCCAATGTTGCGGTAGCAAACCACATCATAGTTGTTGTATTCTACCACGCGCACCACATCGGCGTTGGTAATGTCGTAGTAATAAGTAACGTTAAGGGCGTTGTAGGGGTTGCTTACGCCGGCAACCAGCGGGTCGTCTGGGGCAGAAACGGTAACATCGCCCGATACAAAGTTTTGGTAGGTGCCGGAAAAGAGGCCGGTGTTAAAAACACAATCAGACTGGTTGGTACCATTTATAATTACCGTGCCGCCGTTTTGGGCAAACTCCTGCAAAAGGGGTGCAAACGTAGCAAAGGCAGCGCCGTCGCAGGTTTCCTGTTCGGGAATGAGCAGTACGTCTTTGTTTTCGAGGGCAGCTTCCAGTTCTGCGGCGTTGTAGGTAGTAATTTCGGTAAGTTGGTAATCGGTATAATAGTTGTTAATGGCTTGCAGGGTAGTTACATATTCCTGGTCAACATCGGCGCCATTTATAAGAGACAAGACCTGCAATTTTTTTTCTTCCTGCAAACTGGCGCCTTCTATGTTGTAAACAAGATCGCCAATGCCGGTATTGGTAATGGTAAGGGGGTAAATAACAGAGTCGCCGTAGTTAAGGGTAACGGTAAAGGAGGTAGGATCAACACTTATTCCGGCCAGTTCCTGTACGGTAATGGTAGTGCTGTAAGTGTTGGTTTCGCCGGTGCAACCAATGGCTGTAAGGGTTACGGTATAGGTGCCGGGCGCTGCAAAGGCGTGTTCGGGGTTTTCTTCGTCAGAGGTGGTACCATCGCCAAAATCCCAGTTAAAGGTACCAGCGCCGGAAGAGCTGTTAATAAAGGCCACAGGGGCATTGGCAGGCGGGTTTTCGTCTGAGGCCAGGAAATTAGCCACAGGGGCGCCGCTTCCGCCGCCGCCGGCAATCCAGTTGGCAACAAAGCCCGAGCGAATTACCGAGCCGTCGGTATGAAAACGGAGGGTCATGCTTCCGCCGGTAGAAACAATAGGGCTGCCACCGTTGGGCAGGGTGGTTCCTTCGTAATGCCCTATAAGCACATCGGAAGTGGTTGAGCCGTCGAAAAGTTCTACGTAGTCAAAACCGGCTTCGGTGTCAAAGGCGGTAAAAGTCATTTGCACAGGAATGGTGCCGGGCGGGTCAATAACAATAAAGGTTTCTACGCTGTTTTGGTAATCTCCGGTTCCGCCCGAGTCTAAAATGGTGCCCTCGCAATCGGTTTGTGTGGGCGCTTGCCCGCTGGTTGGTAAAATAACCTGTGCAATAGCTAATTGTGTAATAGCTATTGCCAGTAAGGCAGTAATAAATCGGGTAAAATTTTTCATCATTAGTTTGGTATTTTTAGTTAGGTTTTTGTTTAGAGGTATAAAAGTAGCATTTTTTAGTGAATCAACCTGCTAAATTATGGCTTTTAACCAAATTGTCGCTCATTCTACTATTTTTTTTAAAAAAACACATTTATAATAAATATTTTATGTATGTGTTTTTTATTTTTTCCGCAACAACAATTCGCTCGGGGCAGGAATTAAAAACACAAAGTAAAGGGTTGCCCATTTGCTTGTATAGCCGGGCAGTATTGCGTAATTTTGCATTTTAACCCCCCATCCATGCATTTAACCGCTTCTTCCTTTTCTGTTGACCAAATACTTGCTACAGCAGCCGGCACGCTGCGCACAGAGGCCGAAGCCTTAAACCAACTGCCCCAACTGCTAACACCCGATTTTGCCCAATGTGCCTTAGACATTCTTCACAGCCCGGGCAGAGTGGTTGTAACGGGCATAGGTAAAAGCGCCATTATAGCCCAGAAAATAACCGCCACCCTTAACTCTACGGGCACCCAGGCCATGTTTATGCACGCCGCCGATGCCATACACGGCGATTTGGGCATGGTTACCCAACCTGATATGGTTATTTGTATATCGAAAAGTGGTGAAACACCCGAAATTAAAGTGCTGGTTCCTATGCTTAAAAAATTGGGCAGCAAACTAACTGCCATAACCGGCAATGTTCATTCTTACCTGGCCAAACAGGCGCATTACGTACTCAATGCCACCGTATTGCACGAGGCTTGCCCCAATAACCTGGCGCCTACTTCCAGCACAACAGCCCAAATGGCACTGGGCGATGCCCTGGCTGTTTGCCTGTTGGAACTTAGAGGGTTTACCGCCCTTGATTTTGCACGGGTTCACCCCGGCGGCGCTTTGGGCAAACAACTTTACCTAAGTGTTGATGATATTTACCTGCAACACAATGCTCCACGGGTGCCGCCCAATGCCACCCTTAGCGAAACAATAGTAGAAATGACCTCTAACCTGTTGGGCGCTACCGCCGTAACCGATAGCAACGGACACCTGCTGGGTATTATTACCGATGGCGACTTGCGCCGGCTGTTGCAACGTACCGACGGTTTTTTGCATCTTCTTGCTAAAGACATTATGACGCCCAACCCAAAAACCATTCAAAAAGGAACCTTGGCCATACACGCCCTTGAAAAAATGAAACAGCACAAAATTACCCAACTGGTTGTAACCAGTGAAGACAACCGCTATATGGGCATTGTACATATACACGACCTTGTGCGCGAGGGGTTGGTATAACCACAACCCATTGTGCCTTTAACCATTTGCAAAACAAATTAAAATGTATGAACGCAGTTAACGATAGAAAACATCAGTACGTGGTCATTATGGCCGGTGGAGTTGGCAGCCGGTTTTGGCCCGAAAGCCGCGAAAAATTACCCAAACAGTTTCTCGACATTCTGAATTGCGGCAGAACCCTGTTGCAAAGCACTTACGACCGTTTTGCAGAGTTTATTGACCCCGCCCATATTTTTGTGGTTACCGGCACCGGTTATGTGCAACTTGTTTTAGACCAACTGCCGCAAATGCCCGAAAAACAAATTATTGTAGAGCCTATTCGCCGCAATACCGCCCCTTGCATAGCCTATGCCGCCTTTAAACTACATGAAATGGACCACCATGCTTCCATGATAGTTGCCCCCTCCGACCATCATATTACCGAAACCAATCTGTTTGTAGATGCACTGCAACATGCCCTTGAATTTGCCGCACATAGCAATACGCTGGTTACTTTGGGCATTACTCCTACGCGGCCGCATACCGGGTACGGCTACATTCAGTTTGATGAGGAATTGAGCAGAAACGGTATGTACAAGGTAAAAACCTTTACCGAAAAACCCTCTTTTGAAATTGCACAAACTTTCCTGAAATTTGGCGACTTTCTGTGGAACTCGGGCATTTTTATTTGGAGCGCAAAAAGCATCATTGATGCCTTCAGAACGCTGCAACCCGACATTTACGAGGTGTTTCATGAGGGGAAAGACGCTTACAATACGCCACGCGAACACGAATTTATTATACAGGCCTACATGCAAACCCGCAATATTTCTATTGATTACGCCATTATGGAACATGCCAGAAATGTATATGTTATACCGGCAAATTTTGGCTGGAGCGATTTGGGCAACTGGTCTTCTTTATGGGAAAAACACGATAAAGACAGCGCCGGCAATGCCGTTTCGGGCAGCAATGTAATGGTTTATGAATCAGACAACTGTATGATTAGGGCAAGCGGAGATAAACTGGTTATTGTACAGGGGCTTTCCGATTATTGCATTATAGACACGCGCGAGGTGTTGCTTATTTGCCGCATGGAAGATGAGCAAAAAATACGCGAAATGAACCACGATGTATTGCAGCGCTATGGTAACCGGTATGCCTGATGCCAAACCTGATGCTTTGCTTTGCAGTGTCTGCGCACAGGTTAGTTGGTAAAAACGTACTGCACCAGGTTGGCGCCCATTTTAAGAGCTTTTTCGCGTACATCGGGCGGGTCGTTGTGTACATCGGGGTCTTCCCAACCATCGCCAAGGTCGCATTCATAGCTGTAGAAAACCACCAGCCGCCCTTGGTAAATTAACCCAAATCCTTGTGGTGGTTTTCCATCGTGTTCATGGATTTTGGGCAGGCCGTTGGCAAAACCGAAACGCTGATTGTAAATCGGGTAAGAAAACGGCAGTTCTACCAAATCCAGTTCGGGAAAAACTTGTTTAAGCGCCGGGCGCACGTAGGGGTCCATACCGTAGTTGTCATCAATATGCAAAAAACCGCCGGCTTCTAAATATTGGCGCAGGTTGCGTGCTTCGTCTGTTGAAAAAACCACGTTTCCATGGCCGGTCATGTGTATAAAAGGCAGGTTAAAAATTTCGGGGCTTCCTACCTCTATGGTTTCGGGTTCGGGGTCAATGTTCATACCCAGTTCGCGGTTGCAAAACTTAATAAGGTTGGGCAACGAAGTTGGGTTGGCATACCAGTCGCCCCCGCCATTGTATTTAAGTAAACCAAGTTTAATGGTTCCGCCGGTATTGGAAGCCGAAACGGCGGCAATGGCAAGTAGTATAACAAGTAAGACTGATGTTTTTTTCATATCGGGTTAGTGTTTGGGAAATTTTCCCAAAGATGATGCCTGAATGGGCGGTTATTACCGGTTAATAACAGTATGGCAGGCGTTGTGGTTGTTGTTGGGTGTTAGTTAGCGTTTGCGCCAAGAAATCAGGTTTGGTTCAGTAGGTTAAAGGTGTGGCAAACGGTTATGGCTGCTGTTTCGGTACGCAGGCGGCTTGTACCCAGCGATACCGGTATAAAACCTGCCGTTATGGCCTGTTGCGCTTCGTCTGGGGTAAAATCGCCTTCGGGTCCAATAAGCATTACCACATTGGTTCCGGGAGTATAAACGTGGTGCAGCAGTTGGTTATTGTCATCTATATAGGCAATAAACCGAGCAGTATTTATGGCGGCCTGTTGTTGTATAAAATGGTTAAAGGCAGTAAGCGGCAATAGATTGGGCACTGTTGCTTTAACCGATTGCTTGGTGGCGGTAATAAGAATTTTATGCAGCCGGTCGGTGCGCAGTTGGCGGCGTTCGGTTCGTGTGGTAAGCAAGGGGGTTATGGCGCTTATGCCAATTTCGGTAGCTTTTTCGGCAAACCACTCCCAGCGGTCGGCATTTTTGGTAAGTGCTACTGCCAGATGAATGTAAACGGGTGGCACCGGTGGCAGGGGCACCTGCTGTTCAATGGAAAAGGCGCATTCTTTGGTGCTAAGATGGGTAATAACGGCTTTATACATACCACCCACACCGTCAATTACACAAATAGTTTGCCCTTGCCGGTGGCGCAGCACATGCAGGCAATGGTGCGTTTCATCGGGTGGCAGGGTATAAATGCCCTGTGGTATTCCGGGCGCGTAAAATAGCTGCATACGAAAGCAGGTGCATCAGAAAAAACGGGGACTGAGAACTTTTTCGGGTTTACTTCGGGCAACATCCCAGCCTATCATAATTTCATGGCTTCCATTGTTATAAGGCGAAAGTTTGGAAACGCTGAAATCATAAGAATAACCTATGCGAAGCCCTTTTGCCATGTGGTATTCGGCCAAAAACACCAGCGCATCACCGGTGCGGTAGCCCATGCCAACCCAAACCATATCTTTAATAAGGAGGTTTAGGTTTAAATCGGCCTGCGGCGGCGAGGCAGCCACAGTTTTAAGCAGAAAAGAAGGTTTAAGCCGCAGCGAAGGGCTTAAATCAAACACGTAACCGCCCGAAAGGAAATAATGCTGTGAATACTTAGAGAGTTTGCTTACATCATCAAGATCGCTTTTAAGCAGGTGGGGTACCGAAAACCCTATGTAGTAGCGATCGCTGTAGTAATAAGCGCCCAGCCCGAAATTGGGCAGGAGTTTGCTATCTTCCACATTGCTGAAGTTGGGATCGGTAGGGTCCTGAATGTCTTCAATTTTGGTCCAGTCTGAGCGGTAGCTCAATAGGCCGGCGGTTAACCCCAGTTGCAATCTGGCATTATTATTGAACTGCAGGCGGTAGGCATAACTGGCATAAGCGCTAAAACGGTTATGAACACCCACCATGTCGTTTTCTATATAAAGCCCAAGGGCATTTTTATCGCCTATGGGGCTGTGTATGCTGGCCGAGAGGGTTTTGGGTGCGCCGTCTAAACCGGCCCATTGATAGCGGTAAAGCGCAAGCACACTCAACGACTCGCGGCTGCCGGCATAGGCCGGGTTTATCACCAACCCGTTAAAAATGTATTGCGTGTATTGGGCATCTTGTTGGGCAAATACAGCCGCCGGGGCCGCAAACAACAGAAAGGTTAAAATAACAAGGCTTCTCATGTATTCTAAATTTACTAACTGCTTATTACTTAATCTGGGGGTAAATATACCTGTTTTTTTTGCTTCTCTTACCTGCTTTTGATAAATATATTCTTTTGCAGCAGAGAAACCGGAAATTCGGCATGTTTAAATAAAGTTATTTGCAATTTGAATTTCGGACTGATAGGTAAAGCTTTTGGTATGAGGGTCTTTAACCAATTAGACCGCAACAGGCTTTCCCAAAAACCAGATTTGCTGTTCAAATTCTCAAAAAAATGACAATTCAGACTTTTCAAAAAGCAAAATTTATGGCATCTTTGCAGTCCACAGGGGATAAAAGTTGCCGGCTTCAAAACACACAAACCGGGGGGTATGCCAAATGCTTCGTGGTGCTCTCCTGCAGGGTTTTGAGTTGATAAATTAAAAAAATTAAAAGCGGTTTTGCCAACAACGTGCATGAAAATGCGCGAGGTCTTTTTTTGTCTATATTATTTTGATGAAACTGTATCAATGTGCCAAAAAGCAGCAGCAAGTGCATAGCACCGGTAAAGGGTAGAAAACATGGGTTTAGCCGGTTTTTAACTGCTCAACCAATGCCAGCAGCCAATTTTATTTACTTGCATACAGAAAATGAGGAACAATTAAGTGTGTGGAACAATTAAACAGTTATTACGCCAAAAAAACAGCGCCAATTATAAACAACACCAGTACCCTATTTATGAAAACCTTAACAGCCATTTGGGAAAACTGTCTTGCCGTTATTAAAGAACTGGTAAGCAATGAGCAAAGTTATACAACATGGTTTAAACCCATAAAACCGGTAAAACTCGAAAACAGCGTATTAACCATAGAAGTGCCCAGCCAGTTTTTTTATGAATGGCTGGAAGAACACTATGCCGATAAACTTACCCATGCCATACGCAAGGAAGTAGGCACCAATGCCCGTTTTGAATACCAAATACCGGTAGATAAAGGCAGCACTGTAGCCGGAAAATCTGCTGTTACCTACATGCCGGCCGGAAATGGCAAGTACAACAACTCCGATTATAAAAACGGCTTTATAGGAAACCCTGTTGCCATTCCGGGTATTAAGGAAGTCGTTTTTGACTCCAGCCTAAACTCCAACCACACCTTTGCCAATTTTATTGAAGGTGACTGCAACCTGCTTGCCCGTTCGGCAGGCATTGCCATTGCCAGAAAACCCGGACTTGCTTATAACCCAATGGTTTTATACGGTGGTTCGGGTTTGGGTAAAACCCACCTTGCCAATGCCATTGGCAACGAAATAAAACTGCTTCACCCCGAAAAACGCGTGCTGTTTGTTACCTCCGAAGCCTATATAAGCCAGTTTATTGAAGCGCTCAAAAACGGAAACGCCGCCAGTTTCAGCAGTTTTTATCAAACCATCGACGTTCTTATTATTGACGACATCCAGTTTTTCTCTAACAAAGACAAAACGCAGGAACACTTTTTCCATACCTTTAACCACCTGCACCAAAGCGGAAAACAACTGGTGCTTACCTCAGACCGACCGCCCAAAGATTTAACCGATATGGACGAGCGCCTGCTCTCGAGGTTTAAGTGGGGGCTTTCCGTAGAACTGCAAATTCCCGATTTTGAAACCCGCATTGCTATTTTGGAACGAAAATCGCAAACCGAAGACATTGAACTGCCACGCGAAGTATCGGAATATGTGGCGCACCATATTAATACCAGTATCCGAATTATGGAGGGCGCACTCAATTCATTGGTGGCACAATCTAAATTGGTTAACAGGGCTATTGACTTAAACATGGCCCGGCAAACCGTGCGCTCTCTGGTAAACCATGTTGCCCCTGAAATTCATGCAGGCTTCATAACCAAAATGGTGGGCGAACACTACCGCGTAGCTGTCAATGATATTAAAGGAAAATCGAGAAAGCGCGAAATTGTAATTGCGCGGCACGTTTCTATGTACCTCTGCCGTAAAATAACCGGCAAATCGCTTACAGAAATAGGCCGCGACTTTAACCGCGACCATACCACCGTTATGCACGGCTGCACCGCCGTTACCGACCAAATGGATCAAATGCTTCAGTTTAAGGAAGAAGTAGGCGAAATTGAAAAGAAAATTCGCATGAGCGAGTAATTGAAACTTAATTTCCCGATGCCTGCTGTTTAGGACCTTTTTTTCAAAAGGGGCTGCCGTTAAACAAAGTTTTGTAAACCGTATTGCCCGATATTTCTTTTACCTGCCCCGGTTGCAGGCTACCCAATTGCAGTTGTTCAATGGCAATGCGCACCAACCTAAGTACCGGATGCCCCACAGCGGCGCACATACGCCGTACCTGTCGGTTTTTACCCTCTGTAAGGGTTAGTTGCAGCCAAGGAGCAGGTATGTTTGCCCGGTAGCGTACCGGCGGGTTGCGCGGCGGCAAGTTGGGCGGCTGTTGCAGCAAAACCACTGCTATAGCAGGCCGGGTGTGGTACGGCTTATGATTTACGGTAATAGTTACACCTTCTAATAATTGCCCCAATGCTGCTGCATCGGGCACACCTTCTACCTGCACCCAATAAGTACGCCGGTGGGCAAATTGCGGGTTTAACAAGCGGTGGTTCAAGCCGCTGTCGTTGGTTAGCAGCAACAACCCCTCGCTGTCGGCATCCAGCCGTCCAACCGGGTAAACATCTTTCGGAAAAGCAAACAACCCCGATAAAGTGGGTGCATCCTGTATGCCGGCTACCTCCGAAAAACGGCAATGCACGCCATAGGGTTTGTACAGTACAAAATACCTGTTGTTTTTTTTCTTCATGGCAACACAACTGCTTTAGTGCGCCAAAGGCGTTTAAGCGCCAGCAGGGTACCGGCAGTACCGGCGGCCAACAGCAACAACATTGCCACCCGCATAAGCAGGGTAGCAGCAGGGTTGTATTGTGCGGTAAACTTGTTTTCGGGTTGTTGTATGCCGTTATAGCGTATAACGGGGTTGAGGTAGAGTTTGCAGGCCGGGCTGCTTATTTCTGCCCTGATATAAGTGTCATTGGGGGCAAAGGCGTAGGTAGCGGCGCTGGTGTTGTACACCAGCATTTTTGGCTGCCCGTTTTGCCCTATGAGCTTAATTTCCAGAGCCGGAACATTGGTTTCAATAGTTAGCGTAAGGCTGTCGGTGCGCACTTGTTTCAGGTAAATATCGTTTTGCCCGTTTTTACCTGCCACGCCATAGGCAAATCCTCGTTTAAGGTGTTCAAGCAGGGTATCGGTTTGCAGATGGTTGGCAGCAATCATGGTCCATTTAACACCGGTTTCATCGGGTTTGGTAATGTTGTGGTTGTCATCATTTCCTATAATCCACACGGGTTTACCTGCCGATAGTGCCACATCCCAATATTTATCGGAAAGGCGGTAGTGGTTCAGCACTTCCATGAGATGGTAGCCGGTAAGTTTTTCAAAATCCTCAAGGCGGTGACCGCCGCCAAATTTGGGGTGGGCTACAGCCAGCACTTTTGCATCGGGCAACAGTTGTTCAAGGATGTATTGGCGGTCGTGCAGGTTATGCCACAGGCTTATGTCGAAAAACGATACTTTATTTGTGCCCAATACCAGCCGGTGTGCTTTAAAGAGGTTATAACCATGTTCATAAACGGGTATAAAATAGCCCGTTGCCATATCCTGCTGCGGGTTTATAGAATGGTAATCCGAAATACAGGCAACATCGTAACCCATTTGGCGGTATTTCTCAAGCAAATCGGGGGCTTCGTTGCTTCTGCCGTCGGTAAGACCGCCCCATGCGTGCGTATGTGCATGAAAATTGCATTGTTGCCAAACAGTGTCGGCGCCGGCGTAGGGATTGTACAGGTGGTTGCCGGTAAAGGGTTGGGGCGGGGCAAACACATAACGGCGGCTTTGTATGTGCTGAATTACGCTTAGCAACAGCGCCAGCCAAAGTAAAAACAGCAGCGCCGAGGCTGTTAGTTTCAGAAAACGGACGAGAAGTTGCGCCATAAAAACAGATAAATTGCAGCAATTTTAAAATCCGATGGCGAAAATACAAAAACAGCCCGAATTATGGGTAAAATTCGGGCTGTTTTACAGAATGGCGGCGGGGAATAAGTAATGCCTTAACCCTGTACAACAACAGATTGTATGCTCAATTCGCGGTATTGTTTGGCATCAATAGGCGAAGGGGCATCAATCATAGTATCCCGGCCGCTGTTGTTTTTGGGAAAAGCAATAAAATCGCGAATAGATTCATGTCCGCCCATAATGGCACAGAGGCGGTCGAACCCGAAGGCAATGCCGCCGTGTGGGGGTGCGCCAAATTCAAAAGCGCCCATAAGGAAGCCGAATTTTTGTTGCGCTTCATCTTTGGTCATGCCCAGCAGACCAAACACTTTTTCCTGCAGGGCGCGTTCATGAATACGAATTGAGCCGCCGGCAATTTCGTTTCCGTTCAGGCAAAGGTCGTAGGCTTCGGCGCGCAGGCTGCCCCAATCGGTAATATTTTCAAAGTTTTGGGTTCGGGGTCGGGTAAAGGGGTGGTGGCAGGCAACCCAGCGTTGGTCTTCTTCGTCCCACTCTAACAAGGGGAAATCGAGTACCCACAGGGCTTTAAATTCATTGGGGTTTCTCAGTCCAAGGCGTTTACCCATTTCCAGGCGCAGTTCACCTAATTGCTTCCGGGTTTTATCGGTACTACCCGATAAGATGAGGAGCAAATCGCCGGGTTTGGCATTCATGGCATTGGCCCAGGTTTGCAATTGTTCGGCGGAATAAAATTTATCAACCGATGATTTAAGCGAGCCATCGGGGTTGTATTTTACATATACCAATCCTTTCGCACCAATTTGAGGTCGTTTTACCCAATCGGTTAGTTCGTCCAATTGTTTGCGGGTATATTCGGCACAGCCTTCGGCGCAAATACCGGCTACAAGTTCGGCATCGTCAAAAATGGCAAAGCCATGTCCTTTTGCCAGTTGGTTCAGTTCGGTAAAGGTCATACCAAACCGAATATCGGGTTTATCGCTTCCATACAGGCGCATGGCATCATCGTAACTCATTCGGGTTACATCTCCCAAATCATACCCCTTTACCGTTTTAAGGAGGTAGCGCAGCAGCCCTTCAAAAGTTTGGAGTACGTCTTCGCGGTTAACAAAGGCCATTTCGCAGTCTATTTGGGTAAATTCGGGTTGGCGGTCGGCACGCAGGTCTTCATCGCGAAAACAGCGCACAATCTGGTAGTAGCGGTCAAACCCCGATACCATGAGCAGTTGCTTAAATGTTTGGGGCGACTGTGGCAGGGCGTAAAACTGTCCGGCATTGAGGCGCGAGGGCACTACAAAGTCGCGCGCACCTTCGGGGGTGCTTTTAATAAGGAAAGGGGTTTCAATTTCCAGAAATCCGAGGTTGTTGAGGTAGCTACGGGTAGCCTGCGCCATTTGGTGGCGGAACATGATGTTTTGCTGCACCGGTGTGCGGCGCAGGTCAAGGTAGCGGTATTTCATTCGCAAGTCGTCGCCGCCGTCGGTATCGGGTTCAATGGTAAAAGGCGGCACTTTGGCGGCATTCAACACTTGCAGTTCTGTTACGTCAATTTCCACATCGCCGGTGGCAAGCTGGGGGTTTTTACTGCTGCGTTCGCGCACTGTGCCGGTTGCCTGTATAACAAACTCACGCCCAAGTTTATTGGCGGCGGCACATAAATCGGCATTCAGGCTCATGTCAAAAACCAGTTGGGTAATGCCGTAGCGGTCACGCAGATCAACAAAGGTCATTCCGCCTAATTGTCTTACGCGCTGTACCCAACCGCTAAGGGTAACTACTTTTTCCACATGCGATATTCTTAACTCGCCGCAGGTATGTGTTCTGTACATGATTAAAAAAAGGGTTAAGTTTGGATAAGTTGGGGCAAACGGAACTTTGCAGGTGCCGGTTTGTCCTTTTGTGAAACAATTTTGTTGGTAACGGGTTTATGTGCCCCAAAAGGCGTGCAAAGATAAGATTTTTTCCGGGTGGTTGGTTGTTTTGCAGAGGCTTTGGGGGCATTTTTAGCATATTGGTGCAAAACGGGTAAAAGAAAAAGAGGCAACTGCCGGGTAACAATTGCCTCTTTGCATTATAAAAACCAGATTATTTGTAATTGCGTCAGTTTATTTGTTGCCGTATAATTTCACTGCATCTTCGGGCGATAAGTTGCTAAGGCGTTGCCCTTTGGAATAAGGTACTATAAAGGTTCGGCTGTAACCTTTCTCTTTCAATTGCTGTTCGGCTTCTTTTGCCTTGCTTAAATCGGCAAAATTGCCGGCCAGATACCGTACAAAACCGTTAGCGGTGTTTTCGGTTTCTATGGTAAACATTTCTCTGGCCTTGGTATAGAAAGCAGATTTTGAACTGATGGCTGTTTGTTTAAATGCGCCAAACTGCACCTTAAACGACAAGCTGTAATTGGCCGATGCAGTTTTGGGGGCTTCTTTTACCTCAAAATTGGCAATAGCGGGCGCAGGGGCGGCTGTTGCAGGTTCAACCTGCAAAATAGCCCGCAAAATATCGGAGTTACCTTTGTTAACAGTAGAAATGATTTTGTAATCTTCTTTATTGCCGGCTTTACCAAATGCGGTAAGTGCGTATTCTTTATCTGATTCCAGTTTGAAATAAAAATTGCCGTCTTGCTTGGTTAAAAAAGTTTGGGCAGTGGCGGAGTTTTTTATTTCCGATAATTCTACCCTTACCCCTTCCATAGGTTGCATGGCTTTGCGGTCAACCACAATGCCAATCAGTATAAGCTTGGCGCCTTTTTCGGGAGTTGTCCATGCGGCAGCGGGTTCTTCTGTTGCATTATTGTCTTCTGCACCAACAGAGCCGGCGTAAGCAGGTAAATTACCCAACAACAGGAAACAAATGCCAATTGTCAAAAATAATTGTTGCATAAGTAATTAAGAGGTTATGGCTTTTAGATGCCGGTAAATTGCACAAAAATTGAGCCAATTATACATGGTAATGCTTTGCTTTTTAGTAAATACTGGCAGCATGGGTAGTTGATATCTTACTTTTGGGCTTATAAAAAATAATATGCAAGCGCCGATCCTTCCAATATGGTTTTTTGTGAAAAAATACAGGCGTTTGTACTGTTATACAGCAATTATGATGCTAAAACCCGTAAAAGGTTAAATTATTGCGTCATTATTTTGTAAATTTATTGAAAAGCAGCTTTTTTTTGCTGCCGCAGGTTTATATAAAGCCTTTACCGGCATCATTGCGGGGGGCTAAAAGGTAAATGCCGTTTTAAAAAATATAAATATGCTGACATAAAATTAGCAAACGAATGTTTGTACTGTTTAAAAAAATGGTCAGTTTGCTCAACAATATCATACAGTACGGGGCTTTTTACCTGTAGCTGCCATATGCGGCAATTTTTGTACTGCCCAAAAGTAACTACCTTATTAAAATTGAATTTCGGTAAAAAAATGGCGGTTAATTGCACAATAAATACTACATTTATACCGGCATTTGCAACATATACAGCTTGTCTTACGCACTATTGCCCACGTAAATCATTGGTTTTATGCAAAACAGAGCCCCGGTAATACCTGCATTGCTGGCAGGACTTTGTGTAGGTTTGTTGTTAGGATACCTGTTTTTCCAGTCGCGCGTAAACGAGCTGCAGCACAGGTTGTCTGCCATGGAGCAACAACTATCCTCCGATAGGTTGCCCAGACAGGTTGCCGAAGGTCCGGGCGAAGAAAACGGCAACCTGCTGTTTAAAGACACCTTTGACGATAATGTGAACAACTGGGATACCCAACTGAAAAACTATGGCATGAAAATACTGTACGATGGAAAATACATTATAGACTACCGCCGCGAAGGGTATTTCTGGTGGTCGGGTATGCCTCTTAAAAAGCAGGTAATGAACTATGATGTGGTATTAAAAGCCCGCCACAAATCGGGCACACAACAGGGGTATTACGGGCTATTAATGACAACCGACACTATTAATTACTACCGTTTTTGCCTTACCAACAACGGTTATGCCTCTATTAACGTTAAGCAAAATGACAAATGGCAGCCCGATATGGTGCGCTACCTGGCCGGCTACAAAGCTGCCGGCACCAATACAGACGAGGATTTGCTTGAACTGAAAGTGCGCGGCATACGGTTTACCTTCTATGCCAACGGAAAAAAGGTGCATACCGGCACCCTTAGTACCAACGAAAACTGGAAAAATGTGGGTATGTTTGTTGAAGATGTGCAAACCGTAGAATTTGATGAATTAACCGTAAGCGAAGCAGATTAGCGCGTACTAGGTTTATGAAAAAAAATGACAGCCTTTTCAGGCTCATTAAAAGCCTGAGCAAATCGGAAAAGCGATTTTTTAAAATTTATTCTTCCCGCCATGTAATTGGGGAGCAGAACAACTATGTAGAATTGTTTGATGCCATAGACAGCCAAAAACATTATAACGAAAATACCCTGCTGAAAAAATTTAGCGGTAAAAAATTTGCCAATCGCCTGCCGGTGGCAAAATCGTATTTATACGAGCTTATTTTGCGCAGTATGAACGTATATCATGCCCAAAACTCGGTAGATGCCCAACTGCGCGAATTAATGGGCAGTATTGACTTTTTGTATGGAAAGGGTATTTATGAACAGGCGCTTAAATTAGTTGCCAAAGCCCGAAAACTGGCACTTGAGCACGAAAAAACCGAAACGGCGCTCCTTATTTTACAGCGCGAAAAGCAAATTTTTGAAGCCATGACTTTTGCAGGGCAATCGGAACCCGAACTTGCCCAATTGCACCAACAAACCCGGCAACTGCTGCAACAACTGCTCATTACCAATGATTACTGGCTGCTGCACGCAAAAGTGCAATACCATATTACCCAACAGGGTATAAGCGCCAACCGTAACGACCTGGACAAAATTGCACAACTGCTTCAAAACCCGCTTCTGCAACCCGAACAACCCCCGGCAGCCGGCTACGAAGCCAATTTGTTGCGTTATAAAACCCTGGCAACCTGTTATTTTATGATGCGTCAATTGCAGCCCTGCTATGAATACAGCAAAAAACTGGTGCTGCTGCTGGAAGAACGCCCCGAATTGGCAGCCTCCGAACCGCTTACCTATATTAATGCCATAAACAACTTGCTCAACACCACGGCAGCCCTTTATAAACATGAGGAGCGCGAGCAGTACCTGCACAAACTTTACCAAATGATGCAGGACGAGCAAAAGCCAGCCTCCGAAGCAGTACAGCTTAAACTGTTTGAAGCCTATTATTACCACCGTATGGCGCTTCATATTTCACATGGCGACTACACTAACGGCATTGCCTGTATAGACAAACTGGAAGAAGGACTTGTGCGCTTTGCCGACCAGATTGATGGCGTGGGTATGGTAATGCTTTGTTTTTATGCTTTCCATATTTGTTTTGGCTCTGAGCAGTTTGAACGCGCGCATAACTGGTTGCTGCGCGTACTGGAGTATGAGCACAGCAATGTGCGGCGCGATGTGGTAGGCTTTGCCAAGATGCTTACCCTGCTAACCGCTTTTGAAATGGGCAATTCAGCAGTTATGGCCAGTGCCATTAAATCGGTTTACCGTTTTTTGTACGGCAAAGAAAAACAATACCGTTTAGAAACTCTGGTAATGCAGTTTTTGCGCAGCCTAACCCCGCAAACCACCTATACCAATTTAACGAGCATGTTTAAAACTGCCCAACAGCATTTACAACTGCTTGCCACCGATGCTTTTGAAAAACGCGTTTTTGCCTATTTTGATTTTACCGCCTGGGTGTCTGCCAAAACCGAAGAATTAGAAAAAGCAGCGGTTAACGCCTAAACCACTTCGGTACTAAAGTTGCACCATGTCATTGGGGTTTTCGGTTTCGGGTAAATCGGGTGTGGCGCTTTGCTGCAAATGTGCCGGCGGGTTTCTTCGCAATATAAGGGCAATTACGGCAGCAATGGCAAAACCAATAATGCAGGCACCGGCAAAGCCAAACAAAGAACTTTTTAAGGTCACACTAAAATCGCGCGTATCCAGTTCATCCATTGTTTTTTCAATTTCTTCTTCCGGCACTCCCCATGAACTCATCCATTGGTAGGTAGTTTCTGTAGTTGCATTGCGCAGGGTTTCGGTAAGGCTGGGGTCAATGTAGTTAAACATTACATAGTTATATACACTGCTTAGCAACTGCACCACCACCATTACCGCAAAAGCCGGTGCCACCAACTGTGCAAAAGTGCCATAGCCGCCCTGCTCTGTGCGCGTATTCCGGGCAGCAAGTACCATTACCGCAATAATGGCAACAAACATAAGCACACCCAGCCACCACAAGCTGTACATGAGCGCCGGATTTACGGCATACAAAACAACATACAAAATAATGAGGGCAAACCCCGCAATAGCTCCGTACCTGATGCCTATATTGTCTGCCATGTAAATATTTTTTTTAACGTGTATTAAAAAGGGTGTTTTCAGGTTTTCCAGAGGCGCAGCAGCAAAATTTCAAACAGCAGGAAAGTCAGCGCCAGCAGCAGGCACCATTTCCACAAAATTACCCCGCGGTCAATTTGCCCAACCAAAGTGGTTAAATCGGTATTATCATCAAAGAAGCGAATGTTGGAAAAGTTGAACTGTTTTTTCAATTCATCGGGTGTAAAATAGACCAGTACCGATTCGAGGCGGTTGTAATTAAACCCGAAATAGGCTGCCGGTTTTGCAGCATCTTTAAACAGGCTGTATATGCCCGATTGCCTTAGTTGGCTGCCTATGGTAAGAAACAGTTTGTTGCCAATAGCTTTTTGCCCGGGTATAAATTCTTCGTCGGTACCCTTTAGTTTATATACCTCATCGGTATTTTGGGCAGTGGCCGGGGGCACATCGGTTTCAATAACGCTGTTTTTACCTATGGTAAAAGCCAGCAGTTTTCCTTTTCCGCTGCTAAGGGCAATTTTATGAATCATGGGCGGAAAAATGGCATGAGAGGGCAAGTTAGATACCTGCAAATCGGGCGGAACGGCACAAAGGTACACTTTTCCGTTGCCTACATCGTATTTGCTAAGCAAAGAGGCGCCGCCCCTGAAACGCAGCAGCACCTCTTCCCCTGTATTGGCAAATGCGGTCATGTCGTAGCTGCTGTTGGCATACGGAAGGTCGAGGTTATTGGGCAATTTTTCAAAAACATCTTTAAAAATTTCCTGCCCTGTGTTAATATAGTCGGTTTCGCGGCGGTTTTTGTTAAGAGCGGTAAAGGTATTTACCCGAAGGTTTTTGAGCAGGTTGTTGTAAGAGGTAAGGTTGGCGGTGGCAGAAGGAAAGATAAGAAGCCCGCCGCCGTTGTTTACATATTGTTGCAATTCTGCACTTAAACCCGATGAGAAGGTGCGCAACTGGTTGAGTATAATAAGCTGGTTGGCGGGTAGTTTGGCATAGTCGAGCTGGTTTTCCGATTGGTTTTGCACGGAAAAGCCGGTAAGTTGTTTAAACAGGGCGTTCAGATAGGCGTTGCCGCCTCCCGAAGCAGGGTTAATAACCAGTACATTTATGCGTTCGGCCACTTCAAAGGTAAAGTAGTAAGTATTGTCAAACGCTACGGTAGAAGGCTCGGTAATTTGAACTTCTGCCTGCTGCCAGCCGGTTTCGGTAATGTTAAAACTCAGCGTATCAATGCTTTGATTGTTGGCTGCCACCGAAAAATCGCGCATGGCCTTTACCTGATTGTTAATGCGCAACTCAAGTCTTGACCCCTCTAAGGCGTTGTTGCCGCTGTTTTTAATGCGCACCAGCAGTTGTGCCTGTTCATTAAGGTTTCGGGCGGGGGTTTCAAACCAGACCGAGTCTACATAAACATTCTGCCTTTCATCGGTTTGCAGGGGTATAAGGTAAAGGTTGTAGGCAGTATCGTTTTCAATATTGACAATGTTTTTCTGAAAATCGGATATCAGAAACAGATTTTTTTGCTGTACGTTGGCATCAGACAGGGCTTGTTTCTGCCGGTTTACCACATCGTTCAGCGTTTGTACGGCAGGGCTTACCGTTATTTCTTCAAGGTAGTTCAAAAATTCGTCTTTGTTGAGCAACCGCTGGTGCCTGCCTTCAAAATCGTTGGTAAGCAGTTGGAAGCGGTCTTCGGGACGGTAGGCGCGGGCTATTTCTTCGGCTTTTCGGCGGGCGCGGTCAAAAAGGGTTACCCCGCTTCCGGCATTCATGCTAAATGAGTTATCAACATAAATGCTTACGGCCTTGCTGCCCTGCACAATTTTTGAATTTGCCTGCGGTATATAGGGTTGGGCAAAAGCCAACACCAGAAAAACCAGCGCTAAAATGCGGCTCATGAGTACCAGCAAATGCTTAAGTTTGTTGCGCGAGGAGCGCTCCTCTTTTAACTCGCGCAAAAATTTTACATTGGTAAAATAAACGCGCTTAAACCGCCTGAAATAGAACAAGTGTATGATAATGGGTATGGCAATTGCCCCCAATGCCGCCAAAAATGATGGATACAAAAAACTCATGGATGCAAAATTACAATAACTAACCGTTTTTTTATGCGCTTTGTTGCAGAGTTGTTTTAATTTGCTGCCCGAAGCCTGTAATTTTGGGCTTTGCCGGCTTGCACAGTTTGCCATGGTGCGACATTTTACCGTTCTTTGCACCGGTGCGGTAAAAACAGTGGTTTGTTATTTTAAACTTTTGACACAAAACAACAGCCTTTAAACCGAAACATTGCGCATGAAACAAAAGGCAATACGCACACACTTAAACAAATTTTCCCTCCTTGCATTGTGACATGCTTTTTTATTGACCAATAGTAACTGCACTTGCCTTTCAACAGCTAAAGTCTATCGTCTGAAATCTTTTGTCAAAAGTTCAATATTATTTCCCGTTTATGAAGTACTTTCAAACATTTATCTGGTTTTTACCGGTGTTGCAATTGTGGTTGCTGATGCAGGCAACCGGTATGTATGCACAACAAATTAACAATCCATACCGGTTAAAATGGCAGTTAGACGTTCCGCTGAGTGTGGGTGGAGCGGGCGGCATTGTGGCAGGCGAATGGCTGAACCGAACCAAACGCACTTTAAGCCCCGATGAAATTGCCTTGTTGCAGGTTCAGGACATAAAACCCCGGTTCGACCGGTTTGTTACCCGCCTGTGGCACCCCGGCGCACAAAAAGCCAGCGATGTGGTGCTGTATGGCGCGGCAGCCCTGCCCCTTGTATTGCTTGCCGATGCCGGTATGCGCCGCCACACAACCAAATTGGCGCTCATTGGGTTGGAAACCTATTTGGTAAATGCCGCCATTACCACCCTTACCAAAGAATTGGTGCAACGCCGCCGACCTTTTGTTTATAATCCCGCCGCACCCATGAACAAAAAAACTGCACCCGATGCCACGTCTTCCTTTTTTTCGGGACACACCTCAGCAACGGCGGCCGCCAGCTTCATGACTGCCAAAATGTATGCCGATTACCACCCCCATTCGCGCTATAAACCCTATGTTTGGGCCGGGGCCGCGCTGTTGCCTGCTGCTACTGCTTACCTGCGCATTAGGGGCGGCAAGCATTATGTTACCGATGTAGTTACCGGTTATTTGGTTGGTGCAGCTGTGGGTATGCTGGTGCCACAGTTGCACAAATAAAAAAAGACCCGGCTTACATACCGGGCCTTAACTACAATCAAGACAGCTTAAATTACGCAGGTCTTTTAACAGACGACGAAACGTAGCTGTAAGCCAGGGGTTTTTACTCGCGAATATCTTCGGTAAGGGGTAGCCCTTTTTGTATAAGGTCTGTAAGGTTAAGCGTGCTGAAATAGTATTGACCTTTTTTTCGGGCAATTTCTTTAGCGCGTTCGGCTTCCTTCAGCGCTTTTTTGGGTTGGTTGAGGCGGTAGAGCAGGGCAGCATAGGTTTCGCGATATTTAAAATTGACCGGGTATTGATTCATGTTTTGCTCTGTCCACAGCAGGGCTTTTTCCAGTTTGGGTTCGTTGTTTACATGAACGGCAAATTTCCATGCGGCCTCGTCCAGCAAATCGGGGTTTATGTTTTCACCGTTGCGGTACTGCCCAATCATTAACCCGCTATAATCAGACCAGTTATTAGTTTTTTCAAAAAACAGGGCACGCAAATACAGTTCGGTTTCCTGTTCATTAGCAAGGCGGCATTTTTTCATGACAGACAAAACCGCATTAAACTGGGCATTGTTGTTGTTGACCGCAGCATTAAAAACGGCGCTTTTCAGCGCTTCCGCAATGCGTTGTTCTGTTTTTTGTTTGTCAAGAATAGAAGAATAATAAAAGCGGTTTGAAACCAGCAGTGAAAAAGCAGAAGATTGTATGTCGTCTGCAAAATCATAAATAAACTGCACGTTGCGCGGCAATGACAAATCGGTAATGGCTATACCCGATAAAAACTGGTTAACCACGGTTTGCACCGGTTCATTAAATTTTTTGAGCAAATAAGCATACTCATATAAAAATTCGGAAGACCGAAAGCCGTTTTTATATTTTATCTGGTACTCCAGCAGTTGAATATATTCCCGCTTTACCTCTTTTCCCGATGGTTGGCTGCTTACCGGCACCATAAAGGCATCATTCGGTTTTTGTCTGAAAATATCCAAAGCTGTTTTGCCGGCGGCCAATAGCTTGTCTTTATTAATGGGGCAACTTTCCTGCAACAGCAGTTCGCCGGTAGGAGAAAAAAACAAGCAAACCGGCATTTGCACAATATGATATTTGCTTATTAACTGCTCCCCGTCTGCGTAAGCAGGATTTAATTTGCAGTGTATCCGTTCGTCCAACCCCGTTGCTATTAGGCAAAACTGCCCCGCCCCCTATA
>NBMY01000016.1 GCA_002212985.1 Sphingobacteriales bacterium TSM_CSS | reverse complement strand
TGCTTCGGTAGTCGTCGCCGGCATACCCCGATTTTTGCCCGTATCCGCCGCCGCCATAAGTGCCGGTTTCATCTCGTTTTACGATGCGTTTTTTATCGGGAAATTTGCTGCGTGGTTTATCGCCGTATGATGGTTTATCTTGCCTGCTTCGGTAGTCGTCGCCGGCATACCCCGATTTTTGCCCGTATCCGCCGCCGCCATAAGTGCCGGTTTCATCTCGTTTTACGATGCGTTTTTTATCGGGAAATTTGCTGCGTGGTTTATCGCCGTATGATGGTTTGTCTTGCCTGCTTCGGTAGTCGTCACCGGCATATCCCGATTTTTGCCCGTATCCGCCGCCGCCATAAGTGCCGGTTTCATCTCGTTTTACGATGCGTTTTTTATCGGGAAATTTGCTGCGTGGTTTATCGCCGTATGATGGTTTGTCTTGCCTGCTTCGGTAGTCGTCACCGGCATACCCCGATTTTTGCCCGTAACCGCCTCCGCTGCCATAAGTGCCGGTTTCATCGCGTTTAAAACTGCGTTTTTGGGTATCGGCATAACCGTTGCTTTCTTTTTGCCGGTAAGGTTTTTCTTCTCTTTTTCCAAACCCCGGTCTTTGGCTTCGGTTGCCTGTTTTTGGATAATCTGAGCGTTTTTCAAATTTGCCGTAGCTGCCGGTTTTACCTTTTGCGGTTTTGTTGTAAGTGGCTTGTTCTTCTTCGGCATCACGCTTAATCATGCCGGCCAGCAGGCTGCCTTCGGGTGGCATTTCTTTTTTGCTTTTACCGGTTTTTCTGGCGGCATTGGCCTTTTCAAAACTTTGTTTGGTATCGGCGGGTTTTTTGCGGTCTTTTTTGTTTTTCCCGAATCCGTTATCGGGGGGTGCATTGCGCTTTTTCATGGCAAATGGGGGTAAAATGATAAAAATGACAAAAACAAGATTGTCGGTACGCCTTATTCCGGCGTTCCTATTTGGTTGGTTTGGGGCTGAATTTCTTTGAGTTTGGGCAGGTCTGAAAGGGTATGCAGCCCAAAATAATCCATAAAAAGTTGGGTTGTGCCATATAAAAGCGGGCGGCCGGGTACTTCGCTTCGGCCGGCAATTTCTATAAGTTCTTTTTCGAGCAGTTTCTGTATGCTGTAATCACAATTTACCCCTCGTATTTGTTCAATTTCGGCTTTGGTTATGGGTTGTTTATAAGCAATAATTGACAGGGTTTCCAATGCCGAGGTGGAAAGTTTTTTTCGGGCTTTTAAATTAAGGAATACCGATATGGTTTTGTGATAGGCCGTTTTGGTTAAAAATTGGTAACCATCGCTTATGGGCGTAAGTTCATAGGAAAAATTGCCGTTGTTGTATTTTTGGGTAAGTTGCTCAATATATTGCTGCACTTGCTTTGCCGATACCGGTATTTCCAGCGTTTTTTCCAAGGTGCTGATGATTTCAGCTTCGGTAACGGCCTGCTTTGCCGAAAAAATAATGGCTTCAATATGCAGTTCAATGGTTTCCAAGCGGCAGAAGAAATAGGGGTTTGGTAAAAACAAGGTTGTACAATGAGCGCGGGCGGCAACTTCGCAAAAGCGGGTGCAAAGATACTGAATTTTAATTGGATTTATTAGCCTAACTCAACAGATTTGCTTTAAATTACAGCGCAAAGGTAAAGCTGCTGTTACAGTTGGAGAAAAATTGAACCATATTGGTTTAAAAGTTGATTATTGTGTGAAGTAAATAGCTGAAAATGTAAAATCTGCCCAATGGCTAAAATAAAAACCCGATATATTTGCCAGCAATGCGGCGCCGACTCCCCCAAATGGCTGGGGCGTTGCCCTGTGTGCAATGCGTGGAATTCTTATGTGGAAGAAGTAATACAGCCTCCTGCACCTAAAGAGGCTGCTGCCAACCTGCTAAGCGGCTTTGAAGTAGCCATGCACGAAGCAGTAGGCATTACCGATGTTCAAAGCGTAGAAGAGCGCCGCATGGTTAGCCCCGATGCCGAACTGAACCGCGTATTGGGCGGAGGTATAGTGCCCGGTTCGGTCATACTTATTGGCGGCGAGCCGGGCATTGGTAAATCTACCCTTATGTTACAATTAGCCGTACAAAGTGTGTATAAGGTGCTGTATGTTTCGGGCGAGGAAAGCGCACAGCAAATTAAAATGCGTGCCGACCGCCTGGGTGTTCACAACCAAGATTGCTATTTGCTTACCGAAACCAACCTGTACAACATTTTTAAGCAATTAAAATCTTTGCAACCCGATATTTGCATTATAGACTCCATACAAACGCTTACCTCGCCTATGCTGGAGTCGGCGGCGGGCAGTGTGTCGCAAATTCGCGAGTGCGCCTCTGAGCTGCAGCGTTTTGCCAAAGAAACCGGCACACCTATGTTTATTGTAGGACACATAACCAAAGACGGGCAAATTGCCGGACCCAAAGTGCTGGAACATATGGTTGACACCGTTTTGCAGTTTGAGGGCGACCAACACCACAGCTACCGGCTGCTGCGCACCCAAAAAAACCGCTTTGGCTCTACTGCCGAACTGGGCATTTACGAAATGCAGCAACACGGACTTCGGCAGGTGAGCAACCCCTCCGAACTGCTTATTTCAGAAAATAGCCGCCTGTTGAGCGGCATCAGCATTGCCGCTATGCTGGAGGGCATGCGCCCGCTGTTGGTAGAGGCGCAGGCCTTGGTAAGCCGCTCGGCATACGGAACGCCGCAGCGCTCTACCACCGGCTTTGACAACCGCCGCCTGAACATGCTGCTGGCCGTGCTGGAAAAGCGCAGCGGTTTCAGGTTTGGCGATAAAGATGTGTTTGTAAACATTGCCGGTGGGTTAAAAGTAGAAGACCCCGCCATAGACCTTGCCATTATTGGCGCCCTGTTATCTTCTTTTGAAGATATTTGCATACCGCCCGATACCTGTTTTACCGGCGAAGTAGGCTTATCGGGCGAGGTGCGCAGCGTAAACCGCGTAGAGCAGCGCATTCTGGAAGCCGACAAACTGGGCTTTAAAAAAATGTTTATGTCGGCAAGCCATAAAGGGCTGGCTTTGAGCAAGTACAACATTGAACTGGTGCCGGTAAGCACGGTGGAAGATGTGTATGAAAAACTGTTTAAGTAAATAGCGCCCGTGTGGGCAACCAATTACCCGAAACACCGCGCATGAATTTACCCAACCCGGTAGTGTTGCAATTATAACCATACCATAGTATATTTGCAGAAGAATGCTTGATTGCAGGAAACGGTTGGGTAGAAACGTTGTCAATTTGCGTGGCAGGCAAGTAGGTAAGCAAATATTTAAAGTCAAATAAAATGCTGACAAAAAAAGTTGTTAAACAACGCCTTTACCAAAATAAGCCTCAAATTAAACAACTGGGAATAGATTTAATTGGCTTATTTGGCTCCTATGTGCGGGAAGAACAGCACGAGGGAGTGATATTGATTTGCTGATTGCTTTTGAGGAAAATAAAGAGAGTTTTCATAGCTTTATGGAAGCCTGCTTTTTGCTTGAAAAAATTTTTGAAGGAGAAAAAGTAGAGGTGGTAACAAAAAACGGGTTAAGTCCATATATCGGTCCAAAAATATTAAATGAGGTGGAATATGTGTAAAATTCCTCTTAATTATTTGTACCATATTTTAGATGAGTGCAACTATATCTTTTCTGTTATTGATGAAAGCATGACCAAAGATAAGCTATTAGACGATGAAACGATGAAGCGGGCAGGGGTGAGAAGTATTGAAATTATTGGGGAAGCAACCAAAAAAATTCCTGCCGATTTTAAAGTAAAATGGGCTGACATATCATGGAGAAATATGTCCGGAATGAGAGATAAGCTTATTCATGATTATATGGGCGTAGATTACTCCATTGTGTGGGATGTTGTCAGGAATTTTATTCCGGGTTTAAAAAAACAAATTGAAGCGGTTATTAATAAGGAAAAAAATGACGGCTAAATCTTTCAAGCGTCTTTAACCCCATGCACCGGCAAAGCAACAGGAAGCGGTAACAAATATAGCGTTGCACTTGCCGGGCAAGAGTTATTCATTTTGATGGCTGATGGTATAATCATCGGCATCCATCCATGCCGGAAACTGCTCGCGGTATTGCAGAAGCGGTTTTTTTGAAATGCCGAAGGTTGCTACGGCGGGAAGATGTGCCTGTGTCCACAGTTCCTCGCCTCTATAGTTGAGCAGAAGGCTGTTGCCCGAATGGTAAACCTTGTTGCCATCGTGCCCTATGCGGTTTACCCCTGCCACATAGCATTGGTTTTCTATGGCGCGGGCTATAAGCAATTGCCGCCAGGGGTAGTTTCTTACTTCGGGCCAGTTGGCTATATACAACAACAGGTGGTAGGGGTTTTGCCGGCTGTTTCGGCTCCACACCGGAAACCGCAAATCGTAACACACCTGCAACATAATGCGCCAACCTCGGTAGTTTACCACAGTAGGACTGCTGCCGGCGGTATATACTTTTTCTTCGCCGCCCATTCTAAACAGGTGCCGTTTGTTATAGGTGTGCATTGTGCCGTTGGGTTCTGCCCAAACCATTCTGTTGTAGTAACGGCCGTTTTCTTCAATAACCACACTACCGGTTACGGCGCATTGCAGTTGTTGTGCTGTTTGCAGCAGCCAGTTTACGGCGGGTCCGTTCATGGGTTGCGCCACGGCGGCGGCGCGCATGGTAAAACCGGTGTTAAACATTTCGGGCAGTACCAGCACATCGGTTTGCAGTTGCTGTATCAGTTGGGTGTAGTGCAGCAGGTTGGCGGCGCTGTCTTCCCAAACAATATCGGGCTGAACCAAGGTTAGGCGCAGGTAGTCGGTAGTTGTCATCATAACGGGCGGGGGTTAAATTTTGAGCAGTTTTTCGGCGGCTTGCTCCAGAGTGGCGTTTTGTTTGGCAAAGCAGAAGCGCAAAACCCGGCTGTTTACCTGTTCCGGCTGGTTGTAAAATACCGAAACCGGTATGGCTGCCACGCCGGCTTCTTTGGTTAGGCGTATGGCAAAATCGGTATCGCGCTCATCAGAAATGGCATCGTAGTGCAGCAGTTGAAAATAGGAACCGGCGGCGGGCGAGAAGGTAAAGCGGCTGCCTTGCAGCAACGCTAAAAAGTAGTTGCGCTTTTGCTCATAAAATGCAGGCAGTGCAAGGTAGTTATCGGGGTTTTTGAGGTACTCTGCCAGGGCATACTGCACCGGCGTATTTACCGAAAACACAATAAACTGGTGTGCTTTTCGCATTTCGGCGGTTAAAAAGGCGGGCGCAACGGCATAACCCACTTTCCAGCCGGTATTGTGAAACGTTTTACCAAACGAAAAAACGGCTATGCTGCGCTGCCATAAATCGGGATATTTCAATACGCTTTCGTGGGTGTTTCCGTCAAAAATAATATGTTCATACACCTCATCGCTCAAAATCAAAATATCGGTTCCCGAAACCAAATGCTGCAGTTCGTGCATATCGGCGGGGGTTAAAACAGCGCCTGTGGGGTTGTGCGGCGAGTTGAGGATAATCATGCGGGTGCGGCTGCTGAGCATTTTTTTTACCAAATCCCACGGCACGCTGTATTGGGGCAACTGCAGCGGAATATGCACCGGAATGCCGCCGCAAAGCCTTATTGCCGGCACATAACAATCGTAGCACGGTTCCAGAACCAAAACCTCATCGCCTTCCTGTACCAAGGCGGTAATGGCAGTATAAATAGCCTGTGTGCCGCCGGCTGTAATGGTTATTTCGGTATCGGGCAAAACAGGCAAACCGTACAGGCGTTCAATTTTGGCGGCTATTTGCTCTCTTAAAGCGGGCACGCCGGCCATAGGCGCATATTGGTTAAACCCTTTGCGCATATAGGTTGCAACCAGGTCAATGAGTTCGGGCGGGCTTTCAAAATCGGGGAAACCCTGCGACAGGTTAATGGCGCCGCACTCATTGGCCAGCGCCGACATTATGGTAAAAATGGTGGTGCCAACCTGTGGCAGTTTCGACCTTATGGGTATGTACTCCGACTGTGTCATATGGTGGCGTAAGTGCTTGCTGATGGGTAATGTCTGCCCGCCCAAATTACGCACTTTTACAGTACATTTCAAACTGTTTGCCCCGCATACCCTCAAAAAACGCTGCAAGGCCGGTTTGGCATAAGGTAAATTGTGCAAAAGGGTGTAGCTTCAATTTTATGTAAAAAAACGAGTTATTTATACTGCCATACAGCAGTTACTATTCCCTTTCGGGTGATAAAGTTAACAGTGTGTAATTCTTGCTTACCGATACAAATTACTCACCCCCAGCCCCTCTTTCCGATAAATCGGCAATGAAAAGTCTGCCAAATAACAACTTGCTCGTGCCGATTTGTGGCAAAGAGAGGGGTAATGCTTGGTTAATCCCTAACTTTCACTTTGTTATACGGAATATATATTAAGTTTAGTTAGCATTTTTT
>NBMY01000017.1 GCA_002212985.1 Sphingobacteriales bacterium TSM_CSS | reverse complement strand
TAAAAATGCTATCGAAACTAATTGTATATTCCGTAAAACTGACTTAGAGTTAGGGATTATTATGCAGATCAGTTGTTGGTGAGGTTGCTTAAATCAATAAGCAACTGAACATTGGGGTCTGATGCAAGGTGCGGCATAAGGTTGAGAAAAAGGTAAATACCTTCTTTATCTATTTGCAAGCCGCGCGAAAGATACAGATAAGCGCTTTGTTTTTTGCCCCTTTCATAGATGAACGCAGCCAGCAGGTAGCACAAATCGGCCCGGTGAGGAAATTTGCTGATGGCCATTTCCAGCATTTCTTCCCCTTCGTTGTATTGCCCAAGTTGAAAATAAACCGCTGCCGCTTTTGACCAATAGGCCGGCTCTTCTTTATTGGCATGAACGGCCTCTAAATAATACAACAGCGCCGCTTCAAAATCATCGTTATAACAACTCAACTCGCCAACAGCATACAGGTAAGTGTCATTTTTAGGTTCGCAGTGCAGGGCAACTTTGCAGTTTTTCAGGGCTTCTGCATACTCATGTTTCAGCTTTAAACACTCGCTCAACTGGTAATAAGCGTCGGCATGTGCCGGGTTTAGTTCAATGGCACGCCTGAAACAATGTTCGGCATCGGCCAATTTATCCAGATATAAATCGCACAATCCTATACTGTAAACCAACTCGTCATCGGTTTCGCCCAGTTTTTCCGTTTCGAGGTAATATTGTTTGGCGCGGGCATAGTTGCCCAATTCAAACCATGACTCGCCAAGGTCGCGGTGTGCCGGAGTAAACGTTTCGTTTATGGCAATAGCATATTCATAGGCATCAATGGCTTTGCGGTAGCGTTCCAGCCCAAACCATGCATTGCCCAAATGGTACCAGGCCAAGTGTGAATAAGGGTTAGCGCCTATGAGTTTTTTTTGTGTTTGTATGCTTTCTTTGAAATGCCCTGTTTCAATGGCAATATAATCGTAGCGTATTTGTGCCATTTCGCTTTCGGGGCAAAGCCGAAGTGCTTTTTGGGCACAGGCATAAGCCTTTTCGGGCTTACCCCAGCTTTCATAAATATCGGAGGCAACAATATAAATATCCGATTTATCTTCGCGGTCGGCAAAGAGGCGGGCCGATTTAAGAATTTGAAGCGCCCGGGCATACTCGCCCAATTGGTTGTAGATGTCGGCCTGTAAGACAAGCGCATCCATATCGGTAGGAGACAATAACAAAGCTTTTTCTATGAGTGCAAGGGCGGGGGCAAATTGCTTTTGCTCAAAGAGGAACTGGGCTTTTTTGGCTAAAAAAGTGGCTGAACCGGGGTGTTGCTCTGCTGCAAAATTGGCTGCATCGTAAGCTTTATCCCATTCGGAGTTTTCTTCGTAAAAATCTATAATATCTTCAAGGCTTTCGTGCTCAAAAAAGTAATTTTGGTTATTTTTCCGCACATTTTCGTATTGTTTTACCAGTTCCAGCGCTTCCTGCTGGCTGTATGGTCTGTCGTCTGAATTATCTTTAATCATCGGGGGCGTTTTTATGGGGTAAAAAAACCGGTAACCCAAGGTTGGGCAAATTCCTTATCAAACTTTCGGTTATAAATTTGCAGGTCTATGAAATAACGCAATTTTGCGCTTTTTCGTTCTATGAGTTGAAAAACTTTCAGGCGGTTGCTGTGAGGCAACTACCATTTTACCAGTTTTTCCGATACTGTGCCGTTTATACCCTGCACTGTTATAACGTACACACCCGGCGGGTAGTTTTGCAGGTTGAGTGGCAGTTTGTGGGCGGCGGCGTGCGGTAGTTCTATGCGTTGCAATTCTTTGCCCCAGAGGTTGGAAAAGTACAAAACAGCGTTTTGCGCGGCAGCAAAGGTTATGCTTACCTGCGTATTTTGTGTGTTTGACGGGTTGGGGTATAATTGTAAAACCGTTTGGCTAACGGCGGCTTGTTGGGCAGATTCGGGAAATGGCAAATTGCCTTCCACACAGAACTCGGTTATTTCTTCGGTGCCGAAATTTGGCTGTTGCAGGCTTGCCAGAACATCTCCGTTGGCATTGGTTAGCTGGTAATATCCGTCGGTAGGGGCATCCATGCCATCGCCGTAAGAGTCGCGCATAATAAACCGGTAGCAATCGTTTGGCAGGCAAAGATTTTGAGTTATGGTGGTAAGGCTGGAAAAGCCTGCACCTGTAAAAATGCTATTGCCATCGGCATCTTCAATTTCCCACGAGGATTCACTGCCGTAGTTGTCGGTGGTAAGAGTAAGGGTAACATTGTTGTTTCCAAAAGCAAAACTCGTTTGCAGCAGGTCGTTCTGGTAGTTTTCGTCTAAGCCGTTGTTGGGAGTAGTTACCAGCACTTCAAAGCTATGGTTTTCTGCGTCGTAGAGGTTAATTTCGGGCAGTTGAATAAGTTCTGATTGGGCAAAAGCCAAGTTACCTGTCCAAAGGTAGGTTTGAAAACCCGCATCGTCCATACGGTAAAGGAGTAAGGCCGATGTGAGGTTTTGGCTGCCGTTGTTGCGCAGGCGCACATTGGGGCCAAAGGTATTTTGACAGGATACGGCCGGCAGGTTGTTGAGGTTTATAAGCTGGGCATCTAAAGCATACTGCGGGGTAGTGCGGTAGTAAATAAGTTGCGAGGAAACAATATAGTACGGTTCTCCGCCGCCGGAACAGGAGCCTCCGGCGCAATCGGCAGCGGTGCAGTTGGGGTTATTGGGGCTGCAGAGGTTTACAAATGGTTGGGTGTTATAGTCAACGGTAAAGGGTTGACCGGGTTGTATGAGGTAAGAAATATCGGCATCAAAAGGCCATACATCGCTGCCGGGGCACCATCCTGCGCGGTCGTATTGCCAGGTGCCGGCCTGTGGCGAGAGGGGGTTTTCGCCACAGTCGTCGCGCCAGAGGAATTGGGCAAAGTCTTGTTGTGCGGTGCCGTTTACCAGCAAGTGGTGGGTTTTGGGCGAAAACTCGGCCGCATTATCTGAAAATCCGAAACCATGGCCGGTATTGAGTATGCGCACTTTTGCCAGTTGTGCATCGGCATCGGCGGTAAGGGTTATGGGGGTAAGGTAGTTTTCAATGGGGTTGCCCGGGTTGCCGTAAGACAGGTAGCCGTAGTTCCACAGGTTCACCACTTTGTAAGCCTCTTGTTCGGGAGTTCCTTCGGTCATTTCAAATTCAATAGTTACGTCCCAGCCGGGGTTTACCCAGGTATCAATATATACTTGCAGGGTTACCTCGCCGGCAAGCAGGGTGCGGTAATCGGTCACATCGGCTGTCCATGTCCAACTCCAGGCCGGGCTGAACGAGCCGCCATAGGGCGTAATAAACCGGAAAATTTCAAAGTTTTCGGTAACCTCAAAAGGCGGGTTCCAGGTGGTATCTATTTGCGCAATATTGCCTTGTGCATCAAAAAGGGTATCAATTGCTGCAATGGTGCTGTCCATTACACCGGTAGGGTGTACCACGTCCACATCGCCGTAGCGGTCCCATGCATCGCAGCCGCCGGTGGGGCAGCCTATGGTAAAGTGCATTAAAATTTGACTGAACGGCTGTTGTGCATCGGGAAAGTTAAAGGTACCCGATACGGTTCGCTTGTTATCGGGGCCAAAATGCACATGCTCCTCGTTAAAGGTAGTTACCGTTACCACATTTTGGGCAACAGTGGCGGTGGCGCCCCAAAAAAGCAGGTACACCAAGCCGGCAAAGGGTAAAAAGCGTTGCATAAGAAAAGGCATTATGTTTAATGTGTTTTTAACTGCACTAAAATAGGGCTTTTACAGCAGAAATAAGGCAACGGGCAAAAAAAATTGTTTTTATGCGGCAAAGCGTGCGCCTCAGGTTAAAGTTGCGGACTGTTCAACAAACACACCCCGATATTGTTATTTACCAAAGTACGCAAAAGGAACTTAACCGCCTGCCGGTTATACCCTTTAAAACACATAAACACCCAAGAGCCATGCGCATTATTTTGTTTACCGGAAAGGGCGGCGTAGGAAAAACCACCATGGCAGCCGCAACCGCCCTACAGGCAGCACAAAAAGGGTACAAAACCCTGGTAATATCAACCGACCCCGCCCATAGTTTGTCCGATGCCCTAAACGTACCGCTTTCGCCCGAACCTACACCGGTTGTGCCCAACCTGTTTGGACAAGAGTTTGATGTATATTACTCCATGAAAAAATATTGGGGCAATATGCGGCAGTTAATGCTCACCTTGTTTAAATGGCGCGGAGTAGAGAACGTGGTAGCCGAAGAATTGTCGGTATTGCCGGGCATGGAAGAGGCTTCTGCCTTTCTTTGGCTCGAAAAATACTATACCGAAGGCGAATACGATTTAATTGTAATAGACAGCGCCCCTACCGGCGAAACCCTTACCCTGCTAACGCTGCCGCAGGTAACCCAATCGTGGCTGGTAAAGGCGTTTCCGGGGCAAAGCACGGCGGTAAAAACCATGGGTTTTGTGGTGCGTAAAACTACGGGCGTACCCTTAGATAAAGGCTATGCCGAGTTGGAAAACCTGTTTGAAAAATTGGAGCGGGTGCAGAAAATTTTTCTGAACCCCGATATTTGTTCCATTCGCATTGTGGCCAACCCCGAAAGAATGGTGATACAGGAAGCCAAAAGGGCTTATACTTACCTGCAAATGTATGGTTACAACGTAGATGCTATGGTGGTAAACCGAATATTGCCCCAAACCGAGCTGGGTACGTTGTTTGATAAATATCTGGTTTCGCAACAAAAATACCTTGCCGAAATTGAAGAAGCATTTGCCCCGCTGCCCATTTTTAAGGTGTTTCATAAAGGGCAGGAGGTATTTGGGTTAGAGTTGTTGCAGGCCATTGGCAATGATATTTACGGCAATGAGGACCCCACCCGAATTTTTCACCGCGAAAACCCGTTTGAGGTGCAGGAAAACGACACTTATTACAACATACGCATTAAACTGCCCTTTATAAAACAGCAGGATTTTACCATTAACAAATACGGCGACGAACTGGTAATTACCCTTGGCAACCGCCGCAAAAGCGTAATTTTACCCCGATTTGCCAACTTTCTGCAACTAAACGGATACCAATTTACCGAACCTTGGTTAACCGTGCGTTTAGAGAAAGCTGCCGTAACTGCCTAAATATTCAGTTGTTAAAAATATTTGTTTTTACTTCCTTTTAGGCAGAATATTGTTTTGCCACATCTTGTGTTGATTTACCAAATTTACCTACAAACAGGATGGTAAACCAATGCAAGACTATCGGTAAAGGCACGCGGCCGTGTGTTTCTGCATTTCAGTTGTCTGAACCATGATTTTGGGGGATTAAATGAGGAACAGGATTTAAACCGCTGCAAAATAGCAAAAAATATCATACCCGATGCTGCTGCCCGAATGGGGGGCGATTGTGGTGCGATCTAGAGAAAATTCATGAATTTTCTCTACCCGACAAAACAACCAATCACTCCACTACCAACTGGCCGCTTGCCTCATACTGCTCATACCAGCCGGGTAATGCCAAACGCCAACGTACTCTTACTGATTTTGTATGTTGTTGTCATAACGAATTCTTTTTTGAAAAGTTACTAAAATATTCGCAATTGTCAGAGTAAGTTTTGATTAGTACATGATAACGTAATTGGATTATACATAGAAACATACTACTTTAAATATGACGTTTTTTCAGCATTTACATAAAAATCAACCCAATGAACCCGCTACCCTTTACTTTTTCATAAGTTCGAATAAAATGTATGTTCCAATTTCAGATCGTCCTCTTCCTTTTTCTACAAATCCTTTCTGTCTATAGAAGCAAACTGCATTTGTGTTATTCTCCTCACATTTTAGTCTAATTGGTAAATTAACTTTGTCAATTACAGCTTTTAATAGTTGAGAACCAACATTTTGATTTTGATATCTTTCGTCAATATATAAATGATGAATAAAATTGTCAGCTAACCATACAGAAACAAATCCAATTAATACATCTTCAGAAAAAGCTACTAAAACATACTCGCCCTCCGTCTCCTTTTCAAAATCTGATAGCTGGAATTGCGATGTGTCAGCCCAAGAAAAAGTCTTTCTCCTCATTTCGAAAAATAAATTTCGCAAAGCATCTATATCTTTCTCTCTACTTTCAATAATTCTTATCATTATTTTGTCCTGTCAATTTATGAGTTTTTTATAAAACCTATTTTAAAGTTTTTTATCGCCAAAATATCAAGTATTTAAATTCTATCAAAATACTCTATAACTTCATTTAAATCTTTCTAAGCGTTAGCATGAGAAGTCTATCCATAGAGAAAGGTTGAATGGCATACAACATTTTGCGGGTTTGTGTCAGGCGTGGGTTTTAACCACTAAACTTGATACGAAAAACAGCACTTCAAAAATGCACAAAATTGTCAAACGAAGAACTGCACCCACGCTTGTACAAACCCGCTGTGTGTGTCCGGAATGGACGTTGCGTCCCTTCGAACACCCCTTTCAAGGTATTG
>NBMY01000166.1 GCA_002212985.1 Sphingobacteriales bacterium TSM_CSS | reverse complement strand
ATGCCGCCTAAGTAAACCAATTCACTATGCTAAATATTAATCAAATATATGCACACAATATTTATCCTTGGCACTCATGTTGTGAATAGGCGAAAATAGTCAGCCTTGTCGGACAAGCTATTTTGGTGGCGCATTACCGGTGAATTTATACCTTTATAGTGGCGGCAAGGGGTAAAGTGGTGATAATGAGATAGGGAACTGTTAAACTCATCAAGCCCTTAACGCAAATTTGAGTTAGCTGTAAGTAGAAAACATGCATGCAAATGTGTGCAAATGGAATTGCAGGAACTTAAACTACTACTGAAAAGGTTAATCATCGGGTAATTTCTGCCATATGCATCGGCATTAACCATCTCAAACAGGAGGGAACGGGTTAAATGCTAGGGGGAGCTACTTGCTTTTATTTTTGTTGCGTTTGCCGCTGCCCAAAAACACGCCTCCCCTAAACACGTAGGGTGTAGTATAGGGCGATGTGCTTTTGCGATACAGCAAATCGTACATAACGGCCACATCTACATTTATGCCAAACAGGCGTTGGGTAAAGCCTGCGCCCAAAGGCAGCCGGTTAGTGGTAACGCGCTGGGGTTCAAGGGTTGCGGCTGTGGCAGGGTCTTTTACATCGGGCTGAATATAGCGGGGGTTGGGCAGGTTGACGGTTTCCCATCCGGCATTGGCATAAAGTCCGGGCAATATCTGGTAGCGGGCGTTGGCACGAGCGCCAAAAACCTGCTGCAGGCTGCCGCCGGCCTGCCGAAGTTGGTACATTGGTCCGGCGTTGGCGCTAAAGCGCTTGCCGGCGGGGTTAAAGTTAATATTGGGAAAAGCATCTATGCCGAAAGAGCCGCCGTCGGTAACCAGATTGATGCCGCCATGAAACGAAAAGGCATTTTTAAGTATGCTGCTTTTGTTGGCTTCCGTATTGCCCGATGGCTTGGGTTTGGGCTTGTTTTTGGTGTCTTTAACAGGTTTCCCGCTGTTGGCATTGCCGCGGCTTTTGGCAGTTTGGGCAACCGCATAAGACGGAATGCTGCACAATACAACAAACATAGCAACTACGGTGCAGAGAAAGGCAAGGTTTTTCATGGGTTGTGGAGTATTAGGTAAATGGCACAAACAGCCAAAAAAATTGCATATTGTATGCGCTGCACTTGCACAAACACTTTTACCGGGCATTGTTTCGTTGTAAAGTGCGGTAAAGTATGGGGTACTACTTGCCTAAGACTTAGCTGTTTGGTTAAAGTTTACCCGTTCAACAGAAAAAAGCGTATTTTTGGCGCTCAAAATACCCCGGGTTTATTATTTTATCTTTTAACACCCACATCTGTAGCAACATGTCGGTACAAGTAAGTAATCTGAGCAAAATATACGGCACGCAAAAGGCGGTAAACAACATCAGTTTTGAGGCAATCGAGGGCGAAATTCTGGGTTTTTTGGGTCCCAACGGTGCCGGAAAAACCACTACCATGAAAATTCTTACCTGCTTTATTCCGCCCAGCAATGGCACAGCCTCTGTTTGCGGGTTTGATGTACAGCAGGCGCCCATGGAAGTACGCCGCGCTATTGGCTACCTGCCCGAACACAACCCTTTGTATGCCGATATGTATGTGCGCGAATCTTTGGAGTTTATAGCCCGCCTGCACCAGTTGGGTAAAAACACCCGAAGCCGCATTGACGAAATGATACACCTTACCGGTTTAGAGCGCGAACAGAAAAAGCATATAGGGCAATTGTCTAAAGGATACCGGCAGCGCGTAGGGCTGGCGCAGGCCATGATTCACAATCCGCGCGTGCTCATTTTAGATGAACCCACATCGGGGCTCGACCCCAACCAGTTGGCCGAAATAAGAAACGTCATTAAAACGCTGGGAAAAGAAAAAACGGTTATTTTAAGCACTCACATAATGCAGGAAGTACAAGCCCTGTGCAACCGTGTAATTATACTTGACCGCGGCCAAATTGTTGCCAATGACCTTACCCAAAACCTGCAGCACCGCTCGCAAGCCAAAACAACGGTTATTGCCGAATTTACCCCCAACCCCAAACCCGCCAATTTACAACTCATTCCTCATGTGGGGCGCGTTGAACAATTGGGCGCCAAATGGCGCCTGTACCCCGATGCGGAATACGACCTGAGACCCGATATTTTCCGCTTTGCCATACAAAACAACCTTACCCTGCTTACCCTGCTGCAGGAAGAAAGCAGCTTAGAAGACGTGTTCAGGCAACTTACGGCAGGCCGCGAAGAACAGCCGCAGCCGGCAGTTTAAACCTGCTCCAATTCAAAACCTATATTACAACCGTGTAAGAAAACCAACACCAAACTATGCTTACCCTGTTTATAAAAGAAATAAATACGTTTTTCAGTTCGCTTATCGGATACATGGCCATGGTGGTATTTTTGCTAACTACCGGCCTTTTTCTGTGGGTTTTTCCCGAAACCAACCTGCTCGATTACGGGTATGCCTCCTTAGACAGCCTGTTTTTTACCGCCCCCTGGATTTTTATGTTTCTGGTGCCGGCCATTACCATGCGCTCTTTTTCCGAAGAATTTAAAACCGGCACCATAGAACTGCTGACTACCCGCCCGGTAACCGATTTGCAAATAATTGCAGGCAAATACCTGTCGGCCGTTTTTTTAGTGTTTTTTGCCCTGTTGCCAACTTTGGTGTACTATTTTACCATTTACCGGCTGGGGCTGCCGCCCGGCAACCTCGATTCCGGCGCTATCTGGGGTTCTTACATCGGGCTTTTATTATTGGGGGCAGCTTTTGCGGCCATCGGCATTTTTGCCTCATCGCTCAGCAGCAACCAAATTGTGGCTTTTCTGCTAGCCGTGTTTTTGTGCTTTATCTTTTACCAAACCTTCGACTACCTGAGCAAACTCAACATATTTTACGCCCGTATTGATGATGTGGTAGAACAATTAGGCATTAACGCCCACTACGAATCATTGAGCCGCGGCGTTATTGATACCCGCGATTTGGTGTATTTCGGGTCTTTTATTGCCCTGTTTCTGCTGCTTACCCAATTGGTGGTTGAAAGCCGGAAATGGTAAAATAATTAAAATTGCCCATGAAATTGCCAACTATTGCCAACAACAAAAATTTTACCCCGCCAACAATGACTGCCCGAAAAAAAACACAATCGCTCATACAATTTGGCATACTGGCCGCCACTTTTTTGCTGGTAAACGCCCTGGCTGCCTATTTCTATTACCGCTTTGACCTTACCAAAGAAAAACGCTTTACCCTTACACCGGCTACCAAACAAATGCTGCGCAATTTAGACGATGTGGTGTATGTAAAGGTGTTTTTGCAGGGTGAGTTTCCGGCAGGGTTTAAGCGCCTGCGCAATGCCACGCTCGATATGCTCAAAGAGTTCAGGGCTTACTCGGGCAACCGCGTGGAGTATGAGTTTGTTGACCCCTTTGAAGGCATTGCCGACCCCAAACAGCGCGAAGATATTTTTAACCAGCTATCGGAAAAAGGATTGGAACCGCGGCGGTTAGTGGAAAACAAAGACGAGTATTCCGAAAAAATTATTTTTCCGGGCGCAATGCTTTCCTACAAAGGGCGCGAGTTGCCCGCCAACCTGCTGCTGCAACAGTTAAATACCGGCGCCGAAGAAACCCTTAACAACTCTATTGCCCTGCTGGAGTATAACCTGGCCAATACCATGCAAAAATTGCAGCGCAATACCAAACCCAGCATTGCTTTTCTGGAAGGACACGGCGAACTGCCCCTTGACGAGGTGCGTGATGTAATGGTTTCATTATCAAACTATTACCAAATTCAACGGCTCGATATTACCAAAAACCTGTACATTCCCAATAAATTCTGGACGGTAATTGTTGCCCGCCCTACCAAAAAATTTGAAGAGGTAAACAAGTTTAAACTTGACCAATACATTATGAACGGCGGTAAAGTGCTGTGGTTGGTAGAAAACATGGCTACCGATATGGACAGCCTGCAAAGCAACAACGGCTCATTTTTGGCGCTCGACTACGGGCTTAACTTAGAAGACCAGCTCTTTAAATATGGAGCAAGGGTTAATTTTGATCTGGTGCAAGACCTGCAATGCAGCAAAATACCCTTAGCTGTTGGGCGCGATGCCTTTGGCAATGCACGGCAAATGGAGTTGTTTCCGTGGTCGTATTTTCCGGTAATTACCGAAGCCAACCCCAACCACCCCGTTACCAAAAACCTGAGCGCCGTGCTGATGCAGTTTGCCGGCACCATAGACACCATAGATACCCGAAAGAACGACATTAAAAAAACCGTTTTGCTTACTACCTCGCCCTACAGCCGCGTTAACAACGCACCCATACGCGTAGATGTGAACGATGTAAGAACCAAACCCAACCCAAAAGACTACGCCGCCGGAACCAAACCCGTTGCCGTGGCTTTGGATGGAAAATTCCCCTCGCTGTTTAAAAACCGCCTCGACCCCGCAACCCTCAAAATGATTGATACCTTGCCCGATGTGAGCTACCGCGAAGAAAGCGATTACAACAAAATGGTGGTTATTTCAGACGGCGATGTCATAAGAAACGACTATGATGCCCTGCGCGGCCAAACCAGTCCGCTGGGTTACTACAAATACACCGGCGAAACCTTTGCCAACAAAGATTTGGTACTTAATGCCATTGAATGGCTGAACGACGACAACGGCATTATTGCCGCCCGAAACAAAGATATTAAACTGCGCCTGTTAGACAAACCCCGCGTAGCCGAAAGCAAACTGCAATGGCAACTTCTTAACCTGCTGCTGCCGCTTGCCTTGGTGCTGCTGTTTGGGCTTGGCTACAATTTTTGGCGGAAACGGCGGTATGCGTAAGCAAACCTACTCCGTTACCACTTTTGCCAGTTCTTCGGGTGCAACCTCGTGCTGCTGGCCGGTGAGCATATTTTTTACCGATAACCGGCCGGTTTCAAATTCGGTTTGGCCGCAAAAAACCACAAACGGAATTTGGCGGGCATTGGCATAATCCATTTGCTTTTTGAGTTTGGCGGCATCGGGGTAAATTTCGGCGGCAATGTTTTGCGCTCTTAGCTGTTGCAGGGCGGTAAAAGCATATTGCTCCAGGTGTTCTCCAAAGTTTATAAACAGCGCTCTTACAGCCGTATGTGCTGCCTGCGGAAACAGGTTCAGTTCTTCCAGCACATCGTAAATACGGTCTAACCCGAATGAAATGCCCACCCCCGACACGCCTTTCAGCCCGAAGGTTCCGGTAAGGTCGTCGTAGCGGCCGCCGCCGCCCAAGCTGCCAATTTTAACGGCATCTGTTTTCACCTCAAAAATGCAGCCGGTGTAGTAATTTAGCCCGCGGGCAAGGGTTATGTCAATTTGCAGGGCGTTTTGCAGTTGCACGGCGTTGAGGTAGGCAAAGAGGGTTTCCAGTTCGGCAATACCCTTTTGCCCAATGGCAGAGGCTGCCAATTGTGCTTTAAGGGTAGCCAGCATTTGCGTATTGCTGCCGTTTAATTGCAGAAAACCTTGTATGGTTTGCAGCGCCTGCCCGGTAATGCCTTTTGCCGAAAGTTCGGCGCTTACGCCATCGGGGCCAATTTTGTCAAGTTTGTCAATGGCAACGGTAAGGTCGGTAAATTTATCGGTCATGCCGCAAACTTCGGCAATGCCGGCCAGTATTTTGCGGTTGTTTACCGCAATACGCACATCAATACCCAATTGGGCGTAGGCACGGTCGTAAATTTGCACTAATTCGGCTTCGTTCAGCAAAGAGGTGGTGCCAATGGCATCGGCATCGCATTGGTAAAACTCGCGGTAGCGCCCTTTTTGCGGTCGGTCGGCGCGCCATACGGGTTGAATTTGGTAGCGTTTAAACGGCAGCAGCAGTTTACCCTGGTTCATAACCACATACCGCGCAAACGGAATGGTAAGGTCGTACCGCAGGGCACGCTCGGTAATGTCTTTGGTATTTTTTCCGGCAAGCACCAGCTCAAAGCCGGCAAGAGATTTGGTGCGTTTTTCGGGCAAATCCAAGCCGTTGTTCAGTATTTTAAAAATGAGTTTGTCGCCTTCGTCGCCATATTTACCCATGAGGGTATCCAGATTTTCCATGGCGGGCGTTTCCAGCGGCTCATAGCCAAACTGTTCAAAGGTTTGCCGTATAATGCCGGTTATGTACTGCCTTTTACGCACTTCTGCCGGGCTAAAATCGCGGGTGCCGCTGGGTAAAGATGGTTTCATGATTAGAAAATTAAAAAGAAAAAGTTGAAATTATTTTTAAATATTATTTTGTTTTCCAGAAAAAATCGAGTGATAAAATAATTAATTCTTCCTGTTTCTAAAGCGCTGCCATATTAAAACCCGATGCAAAATAGAATTATTTTTTATCATAATATTTTTGAATAATTTCATTGCAGGCTTGGTTTAAGAGTTGGTAAACGGTTTCAAAACCGTTGTTGTAGTAGGGGTCGGGCACAACCCGGTTTTTACCCGGTTCCAATTCGT
>NBMY01000068.1 GCA_002212985.1 Sphingobacteriales bacterium TSM_CSS | reverse complement strand
CCTGTACCCACACACCCATAGCCCCGCCCGATTGCAACGACAACAACCCCGCCACACAAGACTCTTACAATGCCGCAGACTGCACCTGCCTGCACGTACCCATTGCAATACCCGGAAGCGTGGTAATGCCCGGCGCTTTTTCGCCCAACAACGATGGTGTGAACGATATACTGCGGCCGGTTAGCAACATTGCGCTTGTAAGCATGACTTTGAAAATTTACAACCGATGGGGAAAACTCTTATACGAAACCACCGACCAAACCGCCGGCTGGAATGGCATTTACCGCGGCACCCCGCAAGAAATTGGGGTTTATGTTTACACCCTTGTTTATACCACCGCCGACAACCCGGCCGAAGCCCGGTTAATGCATGGTAATGTTACGTTGGTGCGGTAGTAGCGGTTAACCGCCCCCAATGTTATCTGCAATTGCTTTATTGGCATTCAACCTCTTCGAGGTGGTCGCTATCGGGTTGATTTATTCCGTATGTTGCACATACGGCTATTCATATTAGACACTTTCAGTGCATTTTTTCCTTTAGTGTAGTGGCGCGGTACATGTACCGCAAAGCAGCAAACCTCATGAAACCACAAGGTGCAGCGCACCAAAATCATAGTAGCAGGTATGCGTACCATGTGGTAAAAGGTGCAGCGCACTGCAATCTCCGGACGGTTTATTTCCTTTCGGTTAACAGCGCGCCCCAATGTTTTTTACAACAATTGCTTTATTGGCATTCAACCTCTTTGAGGTGGTGTCTATCGGGTTGTTTTATTCCGTATGTTGCACATACGGCTATTCATGTTTGACACTTTCAGTGTCTAATACAGCGAAAGGCTTTTCGGGCAACTAATCAAATTCCACTAAACCGCGCCCCGATTTTTTGATGCGTCCTTCATCTTTAAGAATTTTCATGAGCTTATCGAGTACGCCGTTTACGAAGGTTTTGCTGCTGGGGGTGCTGTATAGTTTTGCAATTTCAATGTACTCATTTATGGTTACTTTGGTAGGAATGGTAGGAAAATACAGAAATTCGCAAAGCGCCATTTTAAGGAGAATAATGTCTATTTGGGTAAGTCGTTCAACATCCCAATGTTCTAACTGAGGCTGAATGAGTCCAAGGAGTTCGGTGTTGTATTTCAATTCAAACCGAAGCAGGTCTGTGCAAAATTCCAGTTTTTCGTTCCAATCATCGGGGTGGGCAAAGATGGTTAGGCCCGGTCCGGCGCCCTTTTTCCCAAACTGGTAAAACAAGGTTTTAATGGTATCGGTAACAATATCGGCATCGTCCTCCCAATTGGAAAATATTTCATCAATATGAGAGATAAAGATTTCCTGTTTGAGCAGGAACTCGGTAAACAGGGTTTTTAAAATGTCAATATGATTATTGCGGGTGGGGTTTTCGAGGAGGTTGTACTGAAGGAAATCGTTATCTTTTGAAAATTCGCGGTAGAGTTGTTTTACCACATCGGGGTCTATTCGCGGAATTAGTTTTTCGCGTTTCACCATTTCGTTAAATGTGGTATCGGTATAAAGTTTTTGTACCAGCGGGTTGTTATACAGTTGCAGGTTAAGGTTTTTATCTTCTTCGGTGGGCAGGTATTTCCGGTTTCGCCGTTCTTTATCCTGCTTAACGTAGCCTGCCACTTCGCGCAGCAGGAGCAGTACATAGAGGTATAGGTTATGGGTTTTGTTAATGTTTTGGAGTAATTGAACTTTGGCGGCTTCAAACGCATAGTTTTCGGTTTGTTCACAGCCATAAATAATTTGCATTACTTTAATGCGCAGGTGTCTTCTGGAAAGCATATTGGTAAGTGGTAAATCTACCGCAAAGGTAAGCAAATTAATTGGAGGGCTAACGATTTTTATGATATTTTTGCCTCATAAATGCCCCCGATAGATATAAAAATTGCCTTTCGGCTGCAATTAAACGTATTACAGCTGATATTCTATGCTTTATATGCGGTTAATTACTTAATTGTTTTAAGCAGCCAATGGTGGCTGTTTGTACTAATTTGAATAAAATAAATGCCGGGTGCTGTGTTGCCGGCAAATATGGGTAGCCTGTTTTGCCCGGGTTGCAGGGCGGTTGTAAAGCTTGATATTGTTTGCCCCTGTACATTGAAAACGGTAATGGCGGCAGTTTGCGGGGCAGGCAGGTTGGTAACTTGCACCTGCCAGTAGTTGTCGTTGGCCGGGTTGGGGTATAGCAGTGCATCGGGTTTTTGCGGGGCATTCAGTTGGGGCGTATTTACCGGAAATTGGGTTCCTGTAACGGAAATATTGTCTATCATGAGCCATTGCCCGCCGGCGGTAGTGTTTCTGAACAAAAGGGTTACACTTTGCCCGGCGTAGGCGCTCAGGTCAACGGTTTCGGTACGCCAGTCGGTAGCGCTTTGCGGCGTTGGGGTATTTCGGGTATCTAATTCAGCGCCGGCTTTATGGTAGAGCAGTTCGTAGGGCGGGCTGCAAAAGGGGCTTGCCAATACGCTCAGTTCATCGGCCAGGTCGTTTTCAAACCGGTAGCTAACATCAAAGGTGAGTTGCGCATCGGCAAAATTGGTAAGGTCAATATTGGGCGAATAGAGGTCGTCTATGGTTCCTTCTACTTCAAAATAATTGCTGAAATCGTTTTTTACCGCCATTACGCTGCCAATGTTTCCATCGGCACAAACGGCCTCGCCAATCTGTTGCCAGGGTACGGCATTGGCTTCGTCGTAGATGCTCCAACCGTTTTGCGGGTAGAGGTTGGTAAAAGTTTCGGTAAAAGGAGCCGGAATGCCAGCACCTGTTGTTACTATTTTGGAAATGGTATCGGAAACAGCATAGGAATCGGGGGCATTGTTGGGCAGATAGGTAAAGACCTTTAGCTGGTGTGTGCCGGGTGTCATTTCGGGAATACCGGCCAGAATACCTGTTGCGGTTTGTCCGGGCAAAAGGTCGCCGGTCCAGTTGGTTATTTCGGCGGCGGTTTGTCCGTCAATGGCATATCCTATTTTTACGCTGTTTACCGCATTGGTTCCATTGTTTTTAATGGTTACCAAAATGGGCACTATGTTGGAAAAGCAATAATTGGCGCCCGGTTCGTCAATGGCGGCCAGTTTTATATCGTTTTCGGCTATGGGTTGGCAGGTGGTGGCAGTAAGAAGAGAGGAGCGCACAATATGCACGGCGGCGTGGGCGCGTACTGCCTGCCCTTGGCTGAACATGTTTACGCAATCGTCGCCGGGGTAGTCCATGTAGTTCATATACATATCGCTGTAGTTGTCGCAGGTGCTGTGCGGAAAGGCGTAGCAGGTAAAATTGGCTTCTGCCTGCGGAGGCGTATCGTCCACAAAATCATCGGAGCAAAATCCGCCGTCGCTGTCGTTAAAAGGGTGGTAGAGATTGAGCCAATGTCCTACTTCGTGGGTAATGGTTCTGCCTAAGCCGTAGGGCGGGGCTGCAAGGCCGGGTTTGCCAAAATACTTATAATCGCACACAATGCCGTCCACGTTGGGGTCGGCTCCGGGCAGGTAGGCAAAGGCCAGCACGCCGCTGCTGTTGTTGAGGTTAATAACCCAAATATTCATGTATTCGTTTCGGTTCCAGATGTTTTTACCCCCCTTGCTGTCGAAATGCATACGGGTAATAACTTCGTAATTGCTGCTGTTGTAGGCAAATTCTTCCACGTTGGTAAAGGTGCGGGTAATGCCGTTGGTGGGGTTGCCTTGGGGGTCGTGGGTGGCCAAGCAAAATTCAAAGCGCATATCGGCGGCTACGGGTTTAAAGAAATCGGGTGTATTGGCAGTGTCGGCGTTCAACCGTCTGAAATCCTGGTTGAGTACTTCTATTTGGTTGTACACAATAGAGTCGGGCAGGTTTTCTTCATCGGTATGGTAAATAATATGTACTACGGTTGGAATGGTAATAATTTCGTCTTCCAGGCTGCGGCGGTTGTTTTCTATATAATTCTGCAATTGTCGTTCCCATGCGTTGCGTTGCGTTTGCAGGGCAGGGTTGGCTTGTGTTGCCAGTTCCATTACAGCGGTAGTACCGCAGGGTTCGGGTTGGGCGGCGGCGGGCAATACGTTTAACAGCAGTAAAAGGGCTGCGGCAAAAATTTTTTGGGCGAAATTGCGCATATAATTGGTTTAATGCCCGAAAGCGGGTTAACGATGCAATTGCAGGGTGCATTTAAACCGTAAAAATACGCTTTTTTTGCCTTATGCCATGTTTTGGGGTAAATTCTTTAACCGTTAAGAAATATAATTTGCCGGGGAAATGCCTGTTGATGCCGCATTGCAGGATAAATGAATTAGGTATAAAATATAAGTTTTGTGTTATAAATTTAATAACTCTCGAAATTTTTCGGTATCAATTACATTTACCTTTGGGAATACTATTGTTTTTAATACGTTAAAATCCTTGTCATGAGTTACAATGGCACTGGCATTGCCGGCAATTGCACAGTCAACAAACTTGTTATCGTCAGTGTCTTTAAGCAGGTTAAACTTAAAATATGTATTTATGTGTTCAACGTTTGGAAGGTTTTCTAAAACTCCTAAAGCGCTTTCAGCTACTACTGCATTCATTTGTTGTTCAATTATTTCGGCATATTCTGCCAAAATATCAGTTGTTACACAAAGAACAAATTGCCCCGATAGCAAACCCTGAAAAATCCAATGAAATTTCGATTTTCCTGATAATGAAACCAGAAAGACATTAGTATCCAATACTACCAATTCCATTGGTCATTTTTTTTTGCGAAGTTTGCTGTTCAGAATCGCGTCCATTTGTTCATTTGTCCACTTTTTATCTTCCCATATCTTATCTGCTTCCTGCACCAATTTTTGTGAAAAAAATGCCGCAAGCGCTTTTTTAAGTTCCAATAAATCGCTGTCAGACAACTGATGAGAAAAGGCCTTTAGGAGTTCTAACTGGGCGTTTGAAAAAGGTTGATTAATTACAGGCTGCATAAGTAACTGAGCTTATTAAAATAAATATAGTGTTTGCTGCTTAACCTCAACTAAGGCAAAAATACGCTTTTTTTGCCTTATGCCATGTTTTGGGGTAAATTCTTTGGCATTATGTTGTGGTGGTCATTGCTACGCCAATGCAATTACCCCATACACAAACCGCAATGAAAGGCTGTGTATAGAGTAATGTTGGGCGTTTGTTGGGCGCAGGTTTGTATTAAGCCTGACTAACGTTGTGGGTATTGCGTAACCGTTGCTCCACCATATTTCGGTAGCGGCGGTTAATAAGAGTTGCAAGGTCTTCGTTTTCTTCTGTTTTGGGGTTGTTTTCCTGATTGGCGCCATAGCTGGTAAATGCCGAAAAATGGACCACCTTTTCTTCCCACACCAAGGCCGAAGCCATGGCATTGGTGGCGGTGTAGCGGTAGTCGGTGCCAAGGCCGGTGGGGGTAAACATGGTTTCCGATGCGGTTTCAATGAGGTTATGAGTAAACAGGGTAAGTTCGGTTATGGTGTTTTGCAGTTCTTCGGGTTTAAGGGTTATTGCTTTACCGGTTTGCAGGTCAATAAGGGCTTCAATAGCATAGCTGTTAATTAGTTTATGGTGCAGGTTTTGGTAGGCCTGTGCCCCCGAAACTACATCAATGCCGGCTAATTTGCCGTTTAGGAACACGGCCAGCCCGCATTGCCCGGGCTGAAGGGGTATTTGTTCGGCAAATTTGTCAATATGCCCTTGTTGCTGGGTAAATACATCGCGCAGGGCGCGACTGGTTGAAGAAGAGTTAAAAACATTATGATATTGTTCTATGTCATTCCATACTTCGCCCTGTTGGGCATCGTAGCCGGTACCGCGCTCCAGATTTTGTTTTACCCGGGCGCTTTTTGCGTAGCGTGCTTTTGACGACATTATAACACCCGAATCAAAGAATTGGGCAGAGTTATAGCGCCAGCGCCCTCTTTCTGTACAACTTACCGGAATAACGGTTTTGCTGTGTGCGGGCAGCAGTATGCTGGTATTTACGATGCGGTTTTGTTTGGCGCCTGCCAGTTCTTCGCCGTCGAGCAGGAGCAGGGGTAAATCGGCATTGTTGGTAACCATGAGATCGGGCACCGAGCCGCCCTGTGTTACCTCGGTAATGAGTGCCAGTTGTTTTTCGAGTGCCTCTTTAAGGGTAAGGTAAGCACCCCATTGCAGGTTTTGGGGTAGTAATACAGGCACAGTTACCAGATTTTGACATTGCTGCGGGCTGCCGTAAATAAATTCGCGCAGAGTAGTGGCTACATGTTGGTTCATGGCTTAACATTTTTAGTAATGAAAAAAAGAACTTAACTTTACTAATAAATGCTTGTGCGCCTCAAAAAATTCCCGAACTGCCGATTTATTTTCAAAATTACTCTAATAAAAAAAAGCCCGCCCATTACTACAGTAAAACGGGCAGGCTTTGTTTGAACTCCAACCAAAATGCAAACATTTACTCCCTTAACTCTAAGGCATTGCTGCGCTGTTGCTGCTTTTGAAGTGCTTTGGCAAGCCATTGAAAAGCATAGAGTGTTAAGCGAAAATTCGCTGGAAATAAATCCAATGCAAATATACGCCAGCGTATTGAATTTTCCAAGCGAAATTACGCTAAAAGGCAAATTTTTTTTTGTTTTTTTTCATTTTGT
>NBMY01000164.1 GCA_002212985.1 Sphingobacteriales bacterium TSM_CSS | reverse complement strand
AAAGGGGCAATAACCGTTTTATACTTCCCCGCCAACGGAACCGCCGCCAGCAACAATCCGAAAACAGTGCCGGCAACCAGCACAGCTATGCGCACATAACCCCGAACTGGCATGGGGTGGGGTGCGGCAACCAAGGGGGCAACAGGGCTTTTGTCTGTGGCAGTACCCTCTTTGGCAACGGTGCGGTAAATATAACGGGCTGCCAAATACGACAACGGCAGGTAAGATAATGATGAGTAATGAACAATTTTGGTTTTTACTATGGTAAACAAAATTAATACTACTAAAAACAGGCAAACCATCCACAGCCTAAGCAGTTGCGCCCCTATGTTTTGGGGGTTGTTGCCTGTGCCAAAGAATACCGGCAGCGCCGCCACCGACATAGGAAAACACCCCAGCAGCACCACTACCCAATGGTAAAAAAACGGCTGCCGGTGCCCGGCATCGGGCGTAGAAAACAGGCGTACCTGATACTGAATAAATTTTTCCAGCACACCGGGGCCGTTTTGCACCAATTCGGGAACAAACCACAGAGAAGCAACAAGCAGCATGGGCAGCAAAAACAGCAAACAAGCCTTGAAAAACAACCCTATGCGCACTAATTCGGGCAATATTGCTGCTAACTGCTGCCGGTTGCTGCGGTGATGCCACCATAAAACCCCCAATACCGATGCTGCCGTTAGCGCAATGAGCAAAAACCCTACCGGTCCTTTGGTTAGTACAGCCAAGCCGGCGCAAATGCCCGCCAAAACAAACTGCGTTGTTTTACCTCCGTTCTGCTGCTGCGAATCAGTGGAATTAAAATGAATTGAATTTATAATAAAAATAATGCTGACAAAAATAAAGTAATTGAAAACCGGGTCAATAATGCCCGATTTAAAGTAGAAGTGGGGTAAAAAACTGCCCCAATACGCCAGCGCCCACCAAAACCCGAATTGGGTTCCGTGCCAGCGCCGCCCTGCCCAAAACAGTGTAAGCAGGGTAAAAATGCCAAAAACGGCATTTGGAAACCGTGCGGCAAACTCACTTACCCCAAACAGGTGCATAGATGCGGCCTGTAGCCAGAAAAAAAGCGGCGGTTTTTCCCAAAACGGGTGGTAATTAATTTGCACCTGCGTATAATTGCCCGAAACCAGCATTTCGCGGGCCGACTCGGCGAAGTTAATTTCGTCCCAGTCAAAAAGGTGTACATGACCAAGGAAGGGCAGGTAAAACAGGGCGCCCAACAGCAGAAAAAGAATTAGGTAATTTTTTTTGTTCATAAAAGCAGTTCCCTTAACTGTATTTTGGCTGCTCAAAAATAGGCAAAGTTGTTGGGATGTGCCTTATTTTGACGGGTAAAGTTTGGCAATGGTTTTTTTGTGCTGTCTATTCTGGAAAATTGGCAAAGTATGGAGTTTTATGCTTGGTAAAAATTATTTTTCGCAAACCCCGAAAAAAATTTGGTATTGTAAAAAACATGGTTTACCTTAGCATTAAAGAGTTAAAGTTTTAATCTAACAATGGGAAAAAATTTCATTTTTCACTTTTTAAAACAAAAACAGCAATTATGAAACAAATTCCCTTTTTTCGCGCAGCCGCAACACAACAGGCGGCAAATTTGGTTATGGTTACCCTTTTTCTTCATATTATGGGGGGGGGGTAATGTGTTAGTGGGGCAAACGCCGCAAATGTGGTATTGCGGCGAACCAACTCCCGTTTCAAACACCGTTTTTGACAGCCCCCTGCAAATTTTTGACGATTTTGGCAACACGTATGATTTACCCGACGTGGCACAGCCGGCAAACCGAATGCAGTTACTGCCTTGCGATTTTGATGCAGTAATTAATGGCGCTAATTTTAATTTTGAAGTAGATTTTTACGACCCTTCCGGAGTAGGGTTTAATGCAGGTACACCAGCCGCAACAGCCGCCCGAAATGTAGTTTGCCAGGTGCTAACCGATTTGTCGTTTATGTTAGATGCAAGCCCTAATTGCAACGGTAGCCCGCCCACCTTGCGCATTCAAATTCAGCCTTCTATGAGTTCTTGGTCGCCTATGGGTTATGTCTTAGGCATGGCCTCAGCCTATTACTATAATTATAGCACGCCAAACGGCACTAAACCCGGTTATGTGCATAACAGCGTTTGGCGCACCATAAACGGAGGCGAAGACCCTACAAGTTATCCGTTTGTAAATGGAGATAGTTTTTACCACGGCTTTATGCGGTTCAATTTCCACCCAAATATTAACTGGAATTTTGACATGACAAATACTACATGGACGAATACTTTTAATTATCCCGATTTTTATCAGGTAGTACTCCACGAAGTAACCCACATGTTGGGTATATCTTCTCTTATAGCTGAGAACGGTGCAAGCAAATTCCAACCAATTGCAGGAGGTTACACCCCCCCCGGAACCGGACTTTATACCCGATACGACAAATATTTACACCACAACTTCAACCTTCCAGTTCCCTCGCCTTTGCTCAATAATACCGACAACTGCTACAATATTACCTTTACCCCACCGGCAACCGATTTAATAGAAGATTGTTACAGCATTCGGTTTTTAGGAACTTATTCGCCCGTTGCAGATTTATGGGTATATTCGCCCGGCACATTTGTAAATGCCAGTAGCCTTAGCCATTTCAGCAACCAGTTTTCCGCCGGATGCGACAACACGCCTTATTTAATGAGACCATCTATTGACAACGGTTCATCCGGCTACGCCATACGCCGCCCTACTAATGAAGAGGTAGAAGCCCTTTGCGCCATAGGATATCATACCGAGCCAATATACGGAGATGGTACGCTGCCGTTTCATACCTCGCAAAACGGCATACCGGTTCCTGTTTGTGGTAGCATAGCAGCAGGCGTTGACGATGAAGGACTCAATTGCCATGACGGATACTATTTTTCCGCCTGTGATTTTCCTGTTCAAATCCTCATTTCAGATATTTTAGCCAACGACATAGGAGTCAACCCCACATTAGACTTAACTTGCATAAGCGCTATTGTTGGTGGAGCTATATTTACCACTTCTTCTACCGCTATTACAATTACCAATGCCGGCGGAGGGTTAAATGTATTAAGTTACATTCCTACCAGTTCCACTACCGGCGAAGCAGCCAATACCACTTTTATTTACTTCTATGTAACGCCTTGCATAGAAGATTGCGATCATGTGCAAGACTGCAATATGGTTTGCAACCCAACGGTTGATGGTAGTAGCAGTTGCACTTTGAATTACAATACATATCCCAATGTAACACTTTATTTAAACGATTTATCCAATTGCGCATTTGACGGATGGTACCGTTGTCATGAAAGTCCAAACTATTGGCCAGACATAAGTCCCGGTTATCCCCTCTATGCATTTCCAAATCCAGGTACGGGGTGTATCGGTCAATGGGCAAAACTTCTACAGTTCACTACCTCCTCTTGGCAGGCCTACTCAGAAATTACTGCTAATACAGTGCATATTGAACAAGGGAAAAAGTACATTCTGTCGTTTTACAGAACAGTAGCAGGCGGACTTATTCTTCCTAATTATAACCGACAACTTGATAACCTGTACATTGACCTTGCAATGGCATCAGATAATTACTGTGATTATAGTTATGGATATCTGAACCTGCCGTTGTCTGGACCCCAACATATTTACCACGAAACAAACATCCCGCCACTACAACCCTGGCGGCAGGCAATTCAGTGTTTTACCGCCGACCAAGATTACGACCAATTACTCGTTTATGGACTGGAAAATCTTCCTACAGCTGCACTTGGCATTGATAGACAGGCCTACTATCTCTTTGACGACGTAATCATTCTGCCCGACGGATTTGCAGAAGACACTACCATTTTGGTACCTTGTTGTAACCCCGCAACCCTTGTAGGCGATAGTTGCAATATTATACCCAATGTATTTTATACTTGGCAACAACAACTGTCTTATCCCGATGGCGAGTGGGTTACCATTCCCGACGAAACAGACCCCATTTATACAACTCCGGCTATTTGCGGCGATACTTGCCAGCAATTCCGCCTTATCCGCAATATCAATACCGAAAGCCCCGATTTCCCCATAACCGGAAACTTTGCCTGCCTTATTGATACCGCTTACTTTACCCTGTGCCCCAATTGCTGCCCGCCCATAACCATACCCGAAATTGCTGACAACGATGCACTATCCTGCTGCCTCGATACCATATTATTTACCCTCGCCCCCAATTCGGCACCCTATGTTACCAATAACCCCTCAACCGATAACCGACCGGCATACATCGTAACTGCTTCTGGTACTTGGACACCCGCCGCCAACGATTTTGTTTCCCTCGGACTCGTAGCATCGGGTAGCAACATTCACATGGATGTTGACCTCATCATTCCCGCAGACGTAAACCTTACCATTTCCGATATGACTTTATTCTTTAGCCCCAATACCCGCATTTTGGTGCAAAGGGGAGGTAGCCTTACCCTCAACTCCATTCAAGGTATAACAACTCTTACCGGACTTTGCAACTCCATGTGGCAAGGAATACAAGCAGAAGGACCCGGATTGGGTACGCTCAGAAACATTGACCCAATTACAAGTTTGCCTAATTACGGCATGGTTACTGCCTTTGCAAATACCCATATAGAAAACGCCATTATTGGCATTGCCGCCGCCAACCTGCCGCTTATAGATGTTTACAATATAGGGCTGCTCTACACCAACAACCCCATTTTTAACCCCGGCAATAACAGCGTCTATCCTACCCTTACCGCTGTGCTGCTTACCGCCTATATCAACTACCCAACCGCCGTAGCTTCTTCGGGTGGCGTTTGCAGGGTTTTTTCGCAAACTACGTTCAACAACTGCTTCCACGGCGTTAACCTCTGCTGGTACAATAACGCCTCAGCACCCGTTTGCACTATTGAAAATGCTGTCTTTACCTCAAATAACCTCCTGTACCCGTTTATTAACGTAGCGGCAGCGCCGCGCACCGAAGCCGGCGTGTATTTGGCCAACTACCGAAATCTGGAAATTGCCACCGGCAATACCTTTGCAGGGTTAAAATACGGCGTAAGAGCAGAAGAAGCCAACAGCATCCTCATTCGCCAAAACAGTTTCAATAACTGTTCCGTAGGCGTTTCGGCCGCTTCTTTTGCCTTAAACCCGCTTGCCTCATTCTATAAAACCATAGAAAACAATTTTAACGACTGCCGTACCGCCATGCAGTTTAGCGGCACCTCTATGCATATTGGTAACAACAACATCAACACCCTTTCGCCCGCCGACAACAGTTCCATTGGCATTTTTGTGCGCGGCTGCCATTTCGACATTCAACCACAAAACACCTTTAACAACTGTTATTTCGGCTGCATACTCATGAACAACGGCCTAGACCCCAGTACCATTAAAAACAACGATTTTAACAACAACGTAATTGGCGTTTGGGCGTTTGGTAACAACGGTTTCCCTTTTGCAGGCGGCGTACAAATTACCTGCAACCGGTTCGACAACGGCGCCATAGCCATTGCCGTGCAAGACTACATAGTTGGCGGCGCGCTCCTTACCGTAGGCAGTTTGGATAACCAAGGGGATTGCACAATTGGAAACCAAAACCCAGCCGACAACGTATTCAACCAAACTCCGGGCTTACCAAGTATTTTTACCGACATCATGGCACAACAAACCGGCGGCACGTTTACCTATTTCCACCGCGCCGATATACCCGGCATTGCCCAGTTTATGCCTACCATAACAGGTAATGTAACAAATAGTCAATGTGTTTCTCCCCCCGATAGCCCCGAAGAAAACTGCGGCAACCGCAACCTGCTATCAGACGATGAAATACGCGGCTTAGATGTTACGGGGCTGTTAAACCGAGAAATGCTGCGCAAAGCAACGTACTATAAAGAAGAAGGCACCGAAGCGGCAGCCATAGACCTGCTGCAAAGCGTTAATAATGAGTATGCGCAACGGCTGCTGCTAAACAAATGCATGGATACCAATAATGCCGAAGGCGTAACCCAAATATTAGCCGCCCTGCCCAATACCACCCCCGAACAGCAACACTACCGCCGCACCGCACAAATACTGTGGGGTCTGCAAAGCCAAAACCGAACGGTACTGCAACTAACCCCACAAGAAGAAACCGACCTGCGCGCCATTGCCGCCCAATATTCGCCGGCTTCTTTTAATGCCCAAACCATGTTGCTTACCGCCTATGGCGAAGAACACCCCGCCCTGTTGCCCGATTTTCCGGCATTTTTAGATACCGCTTTTCTGCATCAGGTGATTGAGCAAGGAGTAAACTTCAAAAACGAAAAGCCGGTAATCCAACAGCAAGCAATAGGGGTATTATACCCAAATCCGGCACAAAATATAGTATATATGCCTTATCATTTGTCCGATAAACAAAATGCCTCGTTTGAGTTATACAATTGTACAGGACAATTAATATACAGTCAAAGCCTAATTCAAACCGGGCTTCTGCAATACAATACCACTCATCTGCCCAATGGTATTTACTTCTACCATGTAAAAATTGCCGGAGAAGTGCCGCTTATTAGCAAATTAGTATTAGTACATTAGCATAACTTTTAAAGCGTTGTAACTTTTGACAGTTACACCGCTTTCTTTTTTTTGCTTAAAAAAACACAAGCATGAAAACTAAAATTATATTATTTGCTTATATTTTTATATCAGAGATTGCCTTTTCTCAAAACAAGTATTACGAAAAAATATTGCCTAAGTGGGCAGATTTACACGAAGCATGGAGTGTCTTAGCACTCC
>NBMY01000162.1 GCA_002212985.1 Sphingobacteriales bacterium TSM_CSS | reverse complement strand
CACCAAACTTTTATCCAACTTTTTTGAAAAAAAATTCAAGAAAATGGGAAAGATGTTTGAAAAAGAACTGTTCTGCCTCTATAATTAACTGATTATCAAGAGATTACGAAAAACACCGTCATTGACAAACACATACCCTTTGGCGCCAAATGAAAGCATCGGGAATTTATTAACCGTCTGTTTGGGCATTTATTGGTACCGTTGCCTGTTTTTTACGTTCCCCTAAATCGGCGGTATTCTGTCTTTTTGCGCAATTTCTCCTTAGTATCTTGTTTATTAGTGTAAACGGTTTAAACTTTGCGCCGCCAAACTGTTCTAACAACGCAGTGATTTAAACCAAAGTTCCCGCAATGAAAAGATTTTTTCTGATACCCGTTTTTTCTTTTTTAGTGTTGCTGCTGATAGGTTGCGACCCCGAAGAGATTATTACCCCCGATGACCCGAAATTAGCTATTGCCGGTGTTTGGACGGCCGGAGGCACCGATATTGCCCCATTGCTTGCCGATACCATTACCGAAATTACCCTGCGGTTTAAAGCCGACAGTACCTATATAATAGAGCAAACCTACACATCGGGGTTGAGCAGCAGTTCTTCGGGCACTTTTAGCGTTAACAAAAGTGGCGGCGTAAACGATGTTTACCCTGTTTCGCTGTTTCAAACCTTGCCTGCTACTGCTACGTTGAAGGGTATTTTTGAAATTAACGAGGTAATTGAACCCGAAGAAATGACCTTTGAACTGGTGCAAACTCAACCCAATATTGGTTTTACCCCGCCAACACCCGAAAATGGCTTTGGCAGCACCAACGACGGCGACTTGGGTACTACCAACATCAGCCGGTTTCAACGGGTGGAATAAGCGGCATCGTTTTGAGGGCGGTGGGTGTAACCCTGTTAAATTTGTGTAGAATGCGGGTTTGTTGCGCATCGGGCAAAAAGATGGGCACGGCAATTGGTTCAGCAGCCCGAAACAGGGTTATACTTTGTACAACACGTCAATATATTGTTTCAGCAAATCGGTTACCATGCCTCTGAACGGTATGCCCGATGCCATGCCATACACGGGCGCACTGCCTTCTGTAGTGGCGGGTATGTTTTTTACGGCTGCTACGCTTTCTTGTAAGTCTTGCGCAAAGCGTTCAGCCACACCGGGTTGCGTGTGGCGCAGGGTTACGGCTATGTGCAGGCATGCGGGTTTGTGCAGCCCGTTGAGGTTCCAGTGGCGCTTACCCATTTCGTCCATAACACGGTAAATGTCTATGCCGGGCACGCGCGAGCGGAACGCAATAACAAACAGCGGGTTGCCCAGCACCTCTAATTCGGGTATGGCGTTAATGGCGGTTTTTATGGCGGCGGCAGTTTCCAGAATTTTTTTGGTGTTTTGCAGGTATCCTTCCCTTCCCATAGAAACCATGGCGGCCCAGCAGGCGGCGCTTAGTGCGCCCGGGCGGCTGCCGGCAAAGGTGGGCGAAAAATACAACCCGCCCGGCCACTCGGAGGTGGTGTAGTATTGGTAAGAACGCAGTTGGCGGGTTCGGTATAAAATAACCGATGTTCCTTTGGCGGCATAGCCGTATTTGTGTGTATCGGCCGATATGGAGGTTACGCCTTTCAGCCTGAAATCGAACGGCGGCACGGGATAACCCAGCTCTTCGGCCCAAGGCAGTACAAAGCCGCCCAGACAGCAATCTACGTGCAGCCCGATGTTGTTTTGCAGGGCAATTTCGGACAATTGCTCAACAGGGTCAATAATGCCGTGCGGAAATGCGGGAGCAGAACCTACTATGGCTATGGTGTTTTTGGTTATTTTACGGCGTACTTCGTCTAAATCCATTTGGTAATTGGCAGTAAAACCTACTTTTACGTGCTTTATGCCAAAGTAGTGGGCGGCTTTTTCAAAGGCTGCATGGGCAGTGGTGCAGGTTATCATTTCGGGGGCGGTAATGCCAAATTCTTCGCGTGCGCGGTCGCGGTAGGTTTTAAAAGCCAGCAAAATGCTTTCGGTGCCGCCGCTTGAAATGCTGCCGCAAATTTCGTCATCGGTTTTGCCTGCGCCCAGCATGTTGGCGGTCATGGATATAATTTCGGCTTCGTACTTGGTAATGGATGGAAATAAATCGGAATGAAGGGGATTGGATTGCGATTGCAGGGCGTACACCTCATTTAAAAACCCGATGTGCGCTTCATCGCCGTGGTAAATTCCGCCCGAAACGTAGCCTTCTTCCCATCGGGTTTTTTCTTTTTCGGCCAACTCGCGCACCTGTTCCAGCACTTTGTTGCGCGGAATACCTTCATCGGGCAATTGGGCAAAAGATTGGGTGGTATGCTTGTAGGGTTTTAGCGTATGCTCCATGCCCGACAGCATTTTGTCGTACTCCTTATCTATCATTTTTTTAATGGCCGGCACAGATTTGGCGCGTTTTTCCAGAAACCGCGTAAGGGGTTTGGGCAGCCAGGTAAGTTTGCTTACCAATTGAAGTGTTTTGCTCATTTTTTGTATGCAGGTGTTTGTTGTACAATGTTTGTTTAAAATGTGCTATCCATTGAGTTGGGCAAACAGCGCTTTGTTTTGTTTATAAAACGTAACAAATGCATTGTACAAACGGTTGTAGATGGGAGCATTATTGGCGTTGGGCAGAAAATCTTTTTCAATAAAATTGAGGGCGGCAATGCGGTTGCGGTCGGTTTGGCCTTGTGCCATGAGGCAAAGGTAGGCTACGCCCTGCGTGTTGGCCATAATGGGGTTGCGCACTTTTTGCACCCGGCATTGCAGTACATCTGCCATTATCTGGCACCAAAGGTGGGATTGAGCGCCGCCGCCAATGATGTTGATGTGCTCAAATTTTGTTTTTGCACACCGCTGCACGTTTTCAAAGAGCCAGCGAGCGTTGTAGCATACGCCCTCCAGAATGGCGCGCACCATGTGCGGGCGGCGGTGGTGCAGCCCCATGTTAAAAAACCCGCCGCGAAGGGTGTGGTCATCGGCCGGCGAGCGCTCGCCATAGAGCCAGGGGAAGAAGATAAGCCCTTCGGAGCCGGGTGGCACCGAGTCGGCGGCGGCATTGATGCGCTCGTAAAAATCGGGTGGGGGTTCGCCGCTGTTAAAGGCATCGGCGGGGTAGAGCAGGTTGTCGCGCAAAAAATTGAGGCAGTTTCCGGCGTTTTCCTGTTCATTGGTAAGCAGAAATACGCCGGGCATGGCCGATGGCAGCGTGGCCATGTTTGCCCTGATGTCTATCATTTTATCGGGAAGGTGGCAAACCAGCCAGCCCGATGTACCTATATATACATGCGGCTCGGCATCCTGAATGGCGCCCGAACCTACGGCCGCGCTCATAACATCGCCCGATGCGGTAATGACCTGCACCGAGGGGCTGAGTTGCAACTCGCGGGCGGCCTCCTCGCAAACAGTGCCAATGATGCCGCCGGCGGGCACCAAGTTGGGCAGCTTTTTGCGGTCTATGCCGGCAGCTTTTAAAAAGGGTTCGTGGTATTTTATGTGGTGTATGTTGCGGTTATCGGTAAGCCAGTGCAGGGTAATGGTGTGGTAAGAGGCCACCATTTTGCCGGTAAAACGGTAGGTGAGGTAGTCTATGGGTTCGAGGAATTTGTGCGTATTGCGGTAAATTTCGGGATGTTCTTTTTTGAGGTAGAGGATGTGCGCCAGCGGGTCTTTCCCCGATTTTCCGGCTATGCCGTTGCAAATGCGCATCCAGTCTAACGCCTTGCGGAGACCGTAGCCCTGAATTTTGAGCGGCCCTTTGTAGAGGTTGGCAATTTCGGCATGGCCGCGGGAGTCCATCCAGATAATGGCGGGCATAAGCGGTTTGCCCGATGCATCTACCGCCACCGTGCCCGACCACTGCCCCGTAACGCCTACAAAGCCTATTTGCGCCGGATTGATGCCTGTTTTTTGCAGCAGGGCAAAATAGGCGGTTTTAATGGTACTCCACCATTCATGCGGGTCTTGCTGGGCGCCGCCGTTGGGCAATAGTTGTACTTTGTTTTTTTCGAAACAGAAATCTATCAATTGCGCATGGTTGTTGTACAGCGCCACTTTGGGTCCCGATGTGCCTAAATCTATGGCGAGTATGTAGTTGCCGTTTTGCATGTAATTTGCGTGAGGGGAAAAATTTTCCTTTAGTTTTCTGATTTCAAATTATGTCTGCAAGATAGGGTATTTTGGCGGGAATTTAATGGAATGCGCTAAAGCGCATTCCTATTGAAGGTTTGAAAGCCTCCTCGTTTGCCTTGCAAAAAAGCACACTGCGCTGCTGCCGCTTAGCGCTGTTTTGCTTTTTTTGAGGCAAACTCCTTATACCCATAGCCCAAAGGAAAAACCGGAAAAGCTAACCAGTTAAACTATGGGGAAACCAGCACGCGGAAGCCGCAGTAGTAGTGGCGGTAACCGGGGGTGTTGCTGCTCCGATAAGCGGTCCGGCAGTACCGCGGGTTGATGTACCAACAGCCGCCGCGCAACACGCGGTATGTACCGCTTGCCGGCCCTTTTGGATTTCTATCCGGGCTGTTGGTATAATACTCCTTATCATAATCATACCAATCACTGCACCACTCCCAAACATTGCCGCTCATATCATACAAACCCAATTCATTTAGGCTTTTTTGCCCTACGGAGTGGGTTCTATCACTGCTATTATCTTCATACCAAGCTACCCTGTCAATGTCATTGCTGCCGGCATATTTGTACCCATTGGTTTTATTACCACCGCGCGCGGCATACTCCCATTCTGCCTCGGTGGGCAGGCGGTAGTTTTTGCCTGTTTGAGCATTCAGTTTTTGTAAAAATTCCTGTATATCGTCCCAACTAACACTTTCAACGGGGCATTGCGGGCACCCTTTAAATTTGCTGGGGTTACTGCCCATAATAGCCTGCCATTGTGCTTGTGTTACTTCGTATTTGCTGATGTAAAAATTGCTTACCGTTACCTTGTGGGCGGGTTTTTCATCATCCTCGCAATCACCATCGCGTTCGGGGGTGCAGCCCATTGTAAAGGTGCCGCCTTGTACGAATACCATTTGGCTGGCAAAGATATCCTTCCCGGAAATATCCCCCGAGCTTGAATTAGCCCCTCCTTGTGAAGGGAGGGAGCTTGGTTTAGTCCCTCCTTGTGAGGAGGAAGAGTTTGGGTTGGGTTGCTCCTGCTTAGTTTGTGGTTCCTCTTTTAAAGGGGAGGGGGTCTTGGTACCGTTTTTTGCAGTATTAAGGGCATCGGTACATTTTTTTATATTGCCGGCAGCAACTTTATCATCGGGTTTAAGTATTAAGGCTGCCTCGTACTTGGCTTTGGCTTGGGCATAATTTTCTCGTACAAATAAATTATTCCCTTCGTCTATCAGTTTGTTATAGGCATCTTCGCCGGGTGGCGGGGTAGGTACCGGTATAGCTTGGTTGAGCGAGTCGGTGGCCTGCTGTTTTAAAAGCAGGGCTTCGGGTTGGTTGGGTGTTGTTGCAAGTACACTATCGGCATTTACAATGGCTAATTGCCAGTTTTTCTCTTCAAACCGGTTGCGGGCAAGGGCAAGGTAGTCTGTTTGTTTGGTTGTGGGGGGGACATCTATTATGGCTTTGCGTACCATATAACCCAACCCCAATAATAACAATAGCAAGCAGGCCAACAACAAGGCATTGCGGAGCATAGGTTGTTTGAAAATTGGTGCCGGCGGTGCGGGCATGGGCGGGGGCGAAACAGGGAGGGTGGTTTCCTCTAAAGATGCCAGATAATTGAGCAGGTCTTGGGCGCTTTCTATGCGGTTTTGGGCGGGGCGCACCAAGCAGCGGGCAATTATGCCGTTAAAAGGGGCGGGTAGTTTTTTTATGGCATTGGCGGGTATGGGTTTGTCTAATATGTTGCTTATTATGTGTCCTTCGGAGTCGCCGTGGGCGCGTTTACCAAACAAAGAAGCGCCGTCTTTATTAAAATAATCGTACAGTATAACACCCAACGCCCAAAGGTCGGCATTGGGTTGTAATTTGCCGTCTATGCCGTATTTTTTGGGGTTGAGTTGTTCTGGCGCCATGTATTCATAGGTGCCTACCATGCTTTGGCTGTGCTCGGTGGTGGTGGCGGCTTCTTTGGCTATGTTAAAATCGGTGATTTTGGGTATAGGCTGCCCTTGCTTGTTGCGGTAGATTAAAATATTACCCGGTTTTATGTCGCGGTGTATAATAATGCCTTTGTCGGTGCTGGTGTTGGGGGTGTGCAGGTAGTGCAGCCCGTGTAAAATGCCTTTTACCATTTGCAGCAGTTCCTCGTTTGGCGGGTTGCTTTGCAGGTATTGGTTCAGGTCGCCGCCTTCTATGAGTTCCATTACTCCGTATTGGGTTTCGTGGGTTTCGCCGTCTGCAAAGGTGCGTACAACGGTGAAAAAGTCGTAGGCGCGCACCAAATTGTCGTGTGCAAGGTGCAACGATTTTTGGAACTCGTTTTTAAGGCTGTATTTAAGGGTTTCGTCGGTTGCGGTGAATTTTTTAATGGCTACGTAGCGCCCGGTTTGTTTGTCGTAGGCCTTAAATACTTCGGCCAAACCGCCTTTGCCAAGCAAATCGGTAGCGGGGTTGTATTCGTAGCGATCATTCAGCACCATGAAGTTTTGTTTAAAGCGTGTTGCAGGGCAGTGTTTGGCAATGTCCGCACAAATTTATGTATTCTTTTTTGCAAATTTATGTAAAAAATGTTGTTGTGCAAGCGGTTTTTGGCTGTCGGGGGAAGAGAGATGCCTGTGGGGACACCATAGCCGTCAGCTTAATCAATAAATATTCAATAGGGATCACTATTATTGTG